>CAYWSB010000041.1:0-36309 GCA_964460465.1 uncultured Geminicoccaceae bacterium
GTCACCCGCAAAAGCAGGAAAAAACGGCGCGATTAGGGCGTTCTGCAACTGCCTCTCCAGTCCGAAAAAAGACTCCAGGAGTCGTTTTTGCCACGGTGGTGCCTCGGCCGACTGGGCCCGATCCATGCCTACTGCAGGCGGCCTGGGCAGAGACATCCAGCGCCGATCTGCTTGATCCAGTCGCCTTTGCGCGTGGCGACGGAGCCCAGCGATCGCCGGGTCACCGTTGGTTCCGGCGCATCCAGACGGACCCCCTACAACGTGGTCGGTGCGCGTTGCCGATGCGGTGGCTAGGCTATTTCATCGCTGCCGAATTGCGGCTCGTCGCCGACCGAAGCTTGGACGCTTGTTGTTCATCGGAACGGGAACCGGTCGGCCGGTGCAGCTACGTCGCGCGGCCGCTTCAACGCCAATAACAGCGATAACAAGGGATTGCGCCATGAAGACCGCAGGGACCCTTGCTGCCTGCCTGCTGCTCAACTTGGCAGCCTGCGCGCAGGGACCGGCGATCGAGCAGATGCCGGTCTCGGCCCCCCTGCCCGAGGCGGCTTTCGAGCCGCCGCCCGTGGGCACTCAGACGACCTGGTTGGGTCAGGACGGCAGCCATGAGACCTGGACCGTCGTCGCGGTGAACGCCGACAGCTACGAGGTCCGGAGCGATCGCGGCGATCATGCCGTCCTTGCGGGGCCATTCTATGCGGCCACTTCGTGGACTGGCGAGGGCGGCACAGGTCATGCCGAGCTCACCGGCAATTCGAGGGCGCTGTTCCCGCTCCGGGTCGGCAATCGGACGGAGTGGAGCCGGAAAGGCGTCCACAATGGGCAGGCGTTCTCGAGCCTGATTCGCTGCACCGTCGCCGACGAGGCCCGCATAGCCGTGCCGGCCGGTGAGTTCGACACCTAGAAGGTCGTCTGCATTTCTGGCGGCAACCTGAGCCAGCCATACAGGACGACGACCTACTACTATGCCCCTGCGATCAATTTTGTAGTGCGCTCGCTGCAGGATCCACAGGATGACCGGGACGAGCACGACGATCAGCTCATGGCGATCGCGGCGGCGAGCTGAGCGATTTCCAGACTATCCGCTCTCTGGGAAACGAGTCCAGGATTCGTTTCTCAGGAGGGCCCGCTTCTCGCCCAGCCGCTGACGCAGATCGGCGATCACCCATTGGTGACATGGCCGCGCCAACATCAGCCACGGGAATGGCCCCGTCCAACGAAACGACGCCAGGAGTCGTTTCATGGCGCACCACCAAAACGTCCGAGGGGGCGTGGGGGAGATCATTTCCCCCACATCCTTTCTTACCTCTCCGGTCTCAGCGCAGCTCGCGAAAGAGCGCGCGCACCTCCTCGGCCAGCGCCTGCGGCTGCTCCATGGCGGCGAAATGCCCGCCGCGGGGCATCACGCTCCAACGCCGGATGTCGCCAAAGGTGCGTGCCGCCAAGGAGCGCGGCGGCCGCAGGATTTCTTTCGGAAACTGGGCGTAGCCGGTCGGCACCGCCACGATCCTGTCCTCCGGGATCGGCCAGGGACCGTGCATCCGGGCGTAGTAGGGCCAGAACGACGAGCCGATGCAGCCCGTGAACCAGTAGAGCGCGATGTTCGCCAGCAACTGGTCCTTGGTGAACACCGTCTCGATGTCGCCGCGGCAATCGGACCAGGTGCGGAATTTCTCGACGATCCAGGCGGCGAGCCCGGCCGGGGAATCGGTGAGGCCGAACGCCAGCGTCTGCGGGCGGGTCCCCTGGATCCGCTGATAGCCCGTCTCCTCCGTGAGGAAGACACCGAGTTCCTGGAGATAACGCCTCTCCTCGGGCGTCGCCGGCGCGATTCCCGGGTCCCGCCGCAGCGGCAGCAAGTTCAGATGAATGCCCGAGATGCGGTCGGGATAGGCGTATCCCAGCCGCGCCGCGACGAACGAGCCCCAGTCGCCGCCCTGGGCACCGAACCGCCGATAGCCGAGGACCTCGGTCATGAGCGCCGCAAGGCAGTCCGCGATCGCCTCGACGGAAAAGCGCTGCTGGCCGGGCGCGAAGGAGAGGCCGTAGCCCGGAAGCGACGGTGCGACCACCGTGAACGCGTCGGCCGGATCGCCGCCGAACTGCGCCGGATCGGCGAGCAGGGGGATGAGCTCCAGGAACTCGAACACCGACCCCGGCCAGCCGTGCGACAGCAGCAGGGGCCGAGGGGCGGGACCCTTGCCCGGGACGTGCAGGAAATGGAGGTCGATGCCGTGCAGACCCACCCGGTACTGGGGAAAGGCGTTCAGCCGGGCCTCCTCGCCTCGCCAGTCGAAGCGATCGCGCCAGTAGGCGACGAGATCGGCCATGTAGCCGACGTCGCTGCCATACGCCCAGGGCTCGCCCGGCGCCTGATCGGGAAACCGGGTGCGCTGCAGCCGCTCGCCGAGGTCGACGAGGGCGGCATCCGAAACCCGCAAGGCGAAGGTCCTCGGCGGTGCCATCATCGCGCTCCCTCCCCTGACGGTCGCGCCGGCCGTCCTGTTCGCAGCCTAAGGCTCAGGCATGCCCGCTGCCAATCGCTGGCGGGCTCCGACGCACCCGTGGAGCGGTCGGCCCCGGCGCGGGCGGCGATGCGGCGCCCGCGCCGCGCGATCGATCTTGCGCTCGCCGCGCCGACCGCGCACGCTCCGGCCGTGGAACGAGAACCGGACCCCACCGTTTGCCGGGCCGCCAACCGCCATTGTACGGGAGACCATGATGACCAAGCTTTCCCTGTCCCGCCGCCGCCTGCTCGGCACCGCCACCGCCGGCGCCGCCGTGCTGGGCACCCCCCGCCTGCTGCGCGCCCAGCAGGACCACGTCCGTGCCGGCTTCGTCTATGTCGGCCCCGTGGGCGACCACGGCTGGACCTACCGCCACGACGTGGGCCGGCGTGACGTCGAGGCCGAGCTCGGCGACAAGGTCACGACCACCTATGTCGAGAACGTCTCGGAAGGCCCCGATGCCGAGCGCGTGATCCGCCAGCTCGCGGCCGACGGCAACGACATCGTGTTCACCACCTCGTTCGGCTTCATGAACCCGACGGTCCGCGTCGCCCAGCAGTTCCCGGCCGTGAAGTTCGAGCACTGCACCGGCTACCAGACGGCGGCCAACGTCGCCGTCTACAACGGCCGCTTCCACGAGGGACGGTCGGTCATCGGCACCATCGCCGGCCACATGAGCCAGTCGGGGATCGTGGGCTATATCGGCTCCTTCCCGATCCCCGAGGTGGTGATGGGCATCAATGCCTTCACCCTCGCCGCCCGCAAGGTCAATCCCGACCTCCAGACCCGCGTCATCTGGGTCAACTCCTGGTACGACCCGGGCAAGGAGGCCGACGCGGCGCGCACCCTGATCGACCAGGGGGCCGACATCATCAGCCAGCACACCGACAGCCCCGCCCCGCTCCAGGTCGCCGAGGAGCGCGGCGTGTTCGCCTTCGGCCAGGCCTCGGACATGCAGGCCTTCGCCCCCAACGCCCAGCTGACATCCATCGTCGACGACTGGGGCCCCTACTACATCGAGCGCTGCCGGGCGATCCTGGAGGGCACCTGGGAATCGCACATGGTCTGGGACGGCCTCGCCAAGGGCAAGGTGGTGATCGCCCCCTACAACCCGAACATCCCGGCCGACGTCGTGGCCGCCGCCGAGGCGGTCCGTACCGGCATCATCGACGGCTCGGTCCACCCCTTCGCCGGCCCGATCCACGACCAGGGCGGCGAGCTGCGCGTGCCCGAGGGCGAGGTGCTCGATGACGAGCCGCTGTCGCAGATGGACTGGTACGTCGAGGGCGTGCAAGCCTGACACGCTGCGCCGCGCGTTTTCGGGGGGCCGCCGGCCGCCGCCGCGGTCCCCCTCGCTTTTTTCGCGGCGCATGATAGGGTCCCGGGCGTTTCGGCACCGCCGCGGAAGGGACGATACGGATGGTCTGGCTGCGCACGCTCATGCTCTGGCTGGCGCTCGCTGTGCCAGCCCTGGCACAGACCCCGGCTGCCCCGCCCGCGACCCCGGCACCCGCATCCCCGCCCGCGGTCGACGAGCTGTTGCGGCTGCTCGCCGAGCCCGACGTGCAGCAGTGGCTCGCCGAGCGGGCGCCCGCGGCAGCAGCAGCCGCTGCGACGGCACCCGACGCCGCCGCACCGGCGAGCGAAGCGGGCGCGATCGAGGCGGAGATCGAGGCCGCCGGCCACGAGATCGCCGCGGCACTCAGCCGCTGGCACGCGCATCGCGACGCGGTGATCGCCGCCCTGCCGAACCTGCCGGCCGAGATCGGCCAGGGCCTCGCACGGCTCCGGGCGGAGGCGGCACAGGGCACGGTGCTCTTCCTCGTCCTCGCCTTCGTCGCCGCCGGCTTCGCCGCCGAGTGGTTGTTCGTCCGGGCCACCCGGAACATCCGCCGCCGCGTGCTCACCGCCGACGAGACCACGATCAGGGAACGACTGCAGAAGGCGGCGATGCGCCTCGGCCTCGTGCTCGGTGCGGTCGTGGTCTTCGCGCTCGCCAGCCTCGGCATCTTCCTGATGATCGACCTGCCGCCCCTGGTCCGCGAGGTGGCTGGCCGCTTCCTCTTCGCCTTCATCGTCTTCCGCCTGATCCGCTACCTCGCCCGGCTGATCCTCGCCCCCACCACCCCGCGGCTCAGGATCATGCCGGTCGACGACGCCACCGCCCGGTTCTGGCTCGCCCGGATCAGCGCCTTCGCCGGCATTTTCGCCTTTGGCTGGGCGGTGGCGAACGGCCTCATCGCCCTCGGCGTGCCGCGGCCCCATCCCTCGATCGTCGCCTACGTCCTGGGTCTGGGCCTCCTGGCCGCGGCGATCGAGACCATCTGGCGCCGCCCGATGGCACCGGCGCGGCCGGTGCATGCCGCACCGGCACCCGCGGCACCGGGGATCGAGGGCTTTGGCGGCGCCTTTGCGGAACCTGCCACGGCCCCGGCAGCAGCGCCGGCCGACGCGGCGACGCTGGCCGCCCCGGAAGCGCCGGCGGCCGGCCTCGACGCCACGCCCGAGCCGCCACCGGCCGCCCCGGTCGCCGGCGGCGGGATCGTCGGCAGGATCGCCCTTTCCGCCTTCGCCGTCCTCGTCTTCGTCCTGTGGCTGATCGACGCCCGCGGCCTGATGTGGCTGTCCCTGGTCGGCGCCGGGCTGCTCATGGCGCTCAACGTCGTCTGCTACTCGGTCAACAACCTGCTGCGCCCGGTGGGCCAGGCGATGGACGCCGAGGAGGGCCCACCCAGCGTCGCCGCCGCCGCCATCGAGCGCGGGGCGCGGGCCCTCCTGATCGTCGGCGCCGTGTTCATCCTGCTCTGGGCCTGGGGCCTCGACCTCGCCGATCTCACCGGCGAGGGGGCCGCGAGCAGCCCGCTGGTCATCGCGCTGATCAATATCGCGATCATCGTCATCGTCTTCGACTTCGTCTGGCATGTCGGCCACACCGCGATCGACCGCTACCTCGCCGACGCGGCGTCGGACGGTGCGGTGAGCGTCGACGAGATGCGGCGCCGGGCCAGGCTGCGCACCCTCCTGCCGATCGGCCGCAACGTGCTCCAGGTGGTGCTCGCCCTGACCGCGATCCTGATGATCCTCTCCTCGATGGGCGTGCAGATAGCACCCTTGATCGCCGGCGCCGGCGTCGTCGGCGTGGCCATCGGCTTCGGCTCGCAGACCCTGGTCAAGGACATCATGTCGGGGATGTTCTACCTGCTCGACGATGCCTTCCGGGTCGGCGAGTACATCGTCTCGGGCAACTTCAAGGGCACGGTCGAGAGCTTCTCCTTGCGCTCGATCAAGCTGCGCCACCACCGCGGCCCGCTCTTCACCATCCCGTTCGGCTCGCTGGGTGCCATCCAGAACATGAGCCGCGAATGGGTGATCGTGAAGCTCGCCTTCACCGTGCCGTTCGACACCGACATCAACAAGGTCAAGAAGGTGATCAAGGGGGTGGACGCCCAGCTTCGCGCCGACCCCGAGCTGGGACCGGGCTTCCTCGAGCCCCTGAAGTCGCAGGGGGCCGACGAGATCGTGCCGCACGGCATCGTCATCCGCTGCAAGTTCAAGGCGATCCCCGGCACCCAGTTCATGATCCGCAGACGCGCCAATGCCTTGATCAAGCAGGCCTTCGCCGAGAACGGCATCGAGTTCGCCTTTCCCACGGTCCGCGTCGCCGGCTCGGGCGACGAGGCGGCCGCCGCCAAGGCGATGCTCGACGCCGAGGCGGCCGCGAGCAAGGCGGCGGAATAGGCGGCATCGGGGACGGCACCGCTCTCAGTCGCGGGCGGCGATGCCTGCCCGCTCCCCCGCGGCGGGCGCCGCTTCGACCGCCGGCTCGGCGGCCTGGCGCTCCGCAGGCTCGTCCACGGCTCCGTGGCCGGCCTCCTTCGACCGCCTGCCGGACCTCGCTTGCGCCTCCTTGGGCCGACCGACGAAGAGCCGCCGCAGCCGCGCCGGCAGATCCGAGAGCGCCGTCGCGGTGCTGTCGTCCACCCGGCTCAGCGACAGGCCGATCTCGCTCACGGCCCCTTCCTCGCTGGTGGCGCGGACGATCAGGTCGATCGGGCCGATGGCAAGGCGGTCGCCGCTCTCGACCCGGCCGCCGAGCTGCTCCGTGAGATAGTCGCCCACCGTGCGCGCGGCCTTCTCGCTGTCGATGTCGATTCCATAGGCCTGTGCCAGGGCACCCAGGCGCGCCTCCGGCGCGATCGTCAACTCGCCGTAGAACTCGATGTCGGCCGCCTTGAGCACGGCCGGGCTCGCGAACAACCGATCCAAGAGCCGGATGAAGCTCGGCTGGGTGAAGATGTAGACATAGTCGTCGGTCTGCAGCCGCCCGGCCTCGTGCACCCGCATCGAGCGGCCGCCCCGGATGACCAGCGACGGCCGCGCCCAGCGCGGGATGCGCTCGCCCTTGGCGACCGGGCTCCCATCGGTGATGTGGTAGACGACGAGCTCGTGATGGGCGGTGCCGGGCAGCTCCAGCTCGACCTTCTCGACCGGCCCCAGCCGCGGCGGCACGGCCAGGCCCAGCCAGCGCGCCAGGGGCCTGATGGTCCAGCCCTGCACGACGAGCGAGACCAGCACCATGATGAAGGCGGCGTTGAAGAGGAACTGGCCGACCGACAGGCCGGCGACGATCGGCAGGATGGCGAACAGGATCGAGACGGCACCCCTCAGGCCGACGAAGCTGATGAAGACGATCTCGCTGCGCCGGAAGCCGAACGGCAGGCAGCAAAGGGCGATGGCGAGCGGCCGGGCGACGAAGGTGAGGAACAGCGCCACCGCGATCACCGGGAAGGCGATGCTGGCGAAGGTCGAGGGCGTGGCCAGGAGGCCGAGCAGCAGGAACATGACGATCTGCGCGAGCCACGTGAGTCCCTCCTGGAAGCGGCGCAGATGCGGCAAGCCGTGGATCGGCAGGTTGCCGGCGACCAGCCCCGCCACGTAGACCGCAAGAAAGCCGCTGCCGCCCAAAAGCCCCGTGATGGCGAACAGCATCAGGGCGCTGCCGAGCACGGCGATCGGGTAGAGCCCGGGCTCGAGGGGCGTCCGGTTGACCGCCTTGACGATCAGCCAGCCGCCCGCCACCCCCATGACGAGGCCCAGCCCCATCTGCTGGGCGAAGGCCTGCGCGACGGTGATCCCCAGCGTCTCGATCCCGGCCCCTGACAGGATCAGCTCGAGCAGGGTCACGACGAGGAAGATCGCCATCGGATCGTTGGAGCCCGATTCCACCTCGAGCGTCGCCCTGACCCGCTCGCGGATGGTGATGCCGCCGACCCTGAGCAGGAAGAAGACGGCCGCCGCATCGGTCGAGCCGACGATGGCGCCCAGCAGCAGCGCCTCGAGCCACGGCAGGCCGAGGATGTAGTGGGCGGCCACGCCGAGCAGGCCGGCCGTCAGAAGCACCCCCAGGGTCGCCAGCACGAGCGCCGGTGCCGCCGCCGACCGGAAGGTCTGCCAGCGCGTGTCGAAGCCGCTGTGGAAGAGGATGACGGCCAGGGCCAGGCTGCCGACGAAGAAGGTCTCGGCGTGGAAGCTGTAGGCGATGCCCCCCGGCCCGTCCTCACCGGCCAGAAGACCAATGGTAAGGAACAACAACAGCAGCGGCGCGCCGACCCGAAACGAGACGAGGCTGGTCAAGATGGAGAGGACGAGCAATCCCGATCCGACCAGGATGGCGACCAGCATTGCCTCGACCATGAAGTCCAGTTTCCTCTATGTTGACCCCGCCATGAAAGCGTTGTGCCATGCCCCGGCAGGTGGCGCAATCACGGGTGACCCGGGCCGAACGGGCATCGCCCCGGCGGTGCCAGGGGCCCCCAGGCACGAGGGAATGTGGTCTTGACCCAACTATTGGTAGCAACGGACCTGTCGGAGCGCGCCCGCAAGGCGCTGCTGCGCGGGCTCGACCTCGCCCGGCGGCTCGAGGCCACGCTGACCGTGCTGCACGTCGTCGACGCCGACCAGCCGCTGCGCCTGCGCGACGCCGCCCTGCGCAGCGCCGAGGCCTGGCTCGGCACGGAGCTGCAGCGGCACGGCGCCTCCGACGTCACGTCCTCGATCGAGGTCGTGCCCGGCTCGCCCGACGCCACCATCGTCGAGGTCGCCGCCAGCACCGGCGCCGACCTCGTGGTGATGGGCGCGCATCGCCGCCACCGGCTGCGCGACGTCTTCGTCGGGACGACGAGCGAGCGGGTGATCCGGGCTACCGACCTGCCGGTCCTGATGGTCAACCGCGAGCCCGGGCGCTGCTACGACAAGGCGTTGGTGCCGGTCGACTTCTCGACGATCAGCGACCGCGCCCTGCGCGTGGCGGCCGGGCTCTCCTATCTCGGAGCGACCGAGATCATCCTCCTGCACGCCTGCCAGCCGATCGGGCGGACGACGCTCGCGGCGAGCGGGGTCGAGCCGAAGATCATCGAGACGCATGCCGCGACGACCATGGCCGAGGCCGCGGCGAGCCTGCGGCTGCTGGCGGACCGCCACGCCGGGGATGCGACCCTGCGCAGCCTCGTCGAGGAGGGGCCGCCCGTCGAGGTGATCGAGCGCGTCGCCGCGCGCGAGGGCGCCACCCTGGTCGTGCTCGGCAGCCGCAGCCATTCCGGCATCCTGCGCTTCCTCATGGGCAGCACCGCCGAAAGCTACCTGCGCACAACCACCGAGACGGACGTCCTCGTCGTCTCGCCGTCGAGCAACGACACCCTCACGTCGCCAGCAGCGCCGGATCGATCGTGAACAGGTCCTGCGCCCGGCCGACGCCACGGAGGGCGTAGCGACCGAGCGCCACCAGCTTGTCGCGGTCGGCGCCGCAGGCTGCGGCGAAGGCCGCCGAGACGACCACCGGCTGCTCCAGCGAGCGGCACATCTGCTCGATCCGCGCCACCTCGTTGACGGCCGGGCCGATCACCGTGAAGTCCAGCCGCTCGGGGCTGCCGATATTGCCGTAGAGCACGGTGCCGCGATGCAGGCCGAGATAGAAGTCGGTCACCGGCAACCCGGCAGTCGCCCGCTCGGCGCTCAGCGCCGCGGCGGCGCCCCGGGCCGCGAGGGCCGCCGCCAGCGCCTGGGCGCAGGGGTCGCCCCCTCCGCCGCCGCGAAACAGCGCCAGGATGCCGTCGCCCATGAACTTCAGGACGTCGCCGCCGTGCCCCTCGATGGCGCTCACCAGCCGCTCGGCATAGCCGTTCAGGAGGCCCATGAGGATGGCCGGCTCGGTGCCGTCGGCCAGCCGGGTGAAGCCCCGGAGATCGCTGAACCACAGCACCGCGTCGATCGCCTGCGGCTCGCCCCGGCGGATGTCGCCGGCGACGACCCGCGCCCCGGCGTCGCGGCCGAGATAGGTGCGCATCAGCGTGCGCCCGGTCTCCACGCCGGCGATCGCCTTGAAGGCCAGGGCCAGAGGCGGCATGCAGGCCTCGATCAGCCCGAGCTGGGCCGCGCTGAAGCCCTCGACGCGCCGCGTCGTCCACGTGGCGACGATGCCGAGCGACTCGCCCCAGCCGGCGCGAAACGGGTGCGACAGGGCGAAATAGTCGGTGCCGCCCTCGGCCCGCAAGCGATGCAGCAGCGGGAAGCGGCGCGGCTTCAGCGTGTCGTCGAGGCGGATCCGCAGCCGCGGCACCCCTTGCCGGATGATCGGGTAGAGCGGGCTGTTCTCGTAGTCGGCCCGGCGCTCGGGCGTCGAGACGTGGCCGTAGTCCTCCCGGCTGACCCCCTCGCTGCGCCAGACGAAGCCCTTGGCCTCGTGCAGCGGATGCAGCACCTCGGACGCCAGATAACCGCGCAGAAGATCGAGGCCGGCGGCGTTCAGCCGCTCGCAGAGGCCGTCCAGCAGCACCTGCTCGTCGCCGCCGGCCAGGCCGGCGGCCACCAGCCAGTCGACCAGCTCGCGTGTCACGTCGCTCTGGCACTCACCCGGCATCTGCCCGCCTCCACGGCACCCGGTCACCGCCACCCGACCCGGCCCAGGGCGACCACCCGCCGGGGTCAGTCCCCCTCGAGCAGCCGCTTCGCACTCGCTTCGTCGGTGATGACGACGTTGAGATAGCCCGCCCGGATCACCGCCTTCATCACCCGGGCCTTGGCCGGGCCGCCGGACGCCAGGATCGAGGTCGGGACGTTGCCGAGATCGGCCGGGGCGAGGCCGATCACCCGCTGGTTGATGGGATGGTCGAGCAGCCGGCCCTCGGCATCGATGAAATGTGCCAGGCAGTCGCCCACGGCACCGGCCTCCAGCAGCGAGGCGATCTCGTCGTCGCCCAGCATGCGCAGCCGGCGGATGGTCGAATCCGGGCCGAGGCTGCCGACGCTGACCAGCGCCATGTCGATCTGCTTGGCGCGTTCGAGCACATCGCCGATCGCCGCCTGCTCGATGAAGATGGCGCGGCTCTCGGCGCACGAGGTGAAGGTGGGGGCGGCGAGATAGTAGCACTCGGCACCAAAGAGATCGGCGAAGCGCGACGCCGTCTCGTAGGTGTTGATCGCCGAGGCCCGGGTCAGGCCGCCGATCAGCGAGACGATCGACAGGCCCTCGATCGGCCGCCGGTCGATCGCCCTGAGCGAGCCCAGGAGCGTGCGGCCCCAGGCGACGCCGATGCTCATCCGCGGCGCCAGCCGATCCGAGACGTACTGGCCAGCCGCCATGCCGAGCACCGCCGGGAGCTGCGCCGCGTCCTCCGGGGTGGGCACCACCACGGCGTCCTTGAGGCCGAAGCGCTCGACGAGCCGCCGCTCGAGCGCGACGCAGGGGGCGAGCTTGGCGTTGATCCGGATCTGCACGATGCCGCGCTCGCGGCAGAGCGCCAACTCGCGATTGACCCGGACCCTGCTGAGCCCGACACGGTCCGCCACCTCGCTCTGGGTCAGCCCCTCCACGTAGTACAGCCAGGCGATGCGAGCGCGCTGGTGCTCGGCGGTGTCGAGGGGGACCTGCTCCATCACCGCTGCCGCTCAGGCATCCGCGCTCTGGCGGTAGTCCCGATCCAGCGCGTCGATCTTGGCGACCTTCGCACCCGAGCGGGACGCCTGGAACTCGTTCTTGAGCCAGATGTCGACCAGCATCTTGGCGACCGACGGTCCGGTGATCTGCGCCCCCAGCGTGATCACCTGGGCGTTGTTCGAGGCGATCGCGCGCTCGGCCGTGTAGGGGTCGGTGACGCAGACCGCCCGCACCCCCGGCACCTTGTTGGCGGTGATCGCCATGCCGGCACCCGTGCCGCAGACGAGGATGCCGCGGTCGAACTCGTGCGCCGCGATCCGCTCGGCCAGCGCCCGGCCGAGATCGGGGTAGTCCACCGGTTCGGCGGCGTTCACCCCCATGTCGACCACCGCCACCCCCTGCTCCACGAGATGCGCCTTGACCGCGTCCTTGAGCGGCAGGCCCAGGTGATCGGCGGCGATGACGACCTTGCGCTCCGGCATGGTCAGCTGTCCTCCTGGTGACGGTGATGGAAATGATGCCAGGGTATAACCAAAGGTTCATCCTGGCGGATCGCCTGCAGGATCGCCCTTGTCAAGGGCAGATCGCCCGCCGCCAGCCGGCCGTCGGCGAGCATCCGATCCAGGGTCGGTCCGACGGAGATCGCCAGCTCGGCACCCTCGACCGTGTCCTCGGCCATGCGGTCGGCCTTGGCCCGGGAATAGGCCCAGCCCGCCCCCAGCAGCCGGCCCATGCGGCTGTTGCGACCGCCCTGGACAGTGACGTAGAGATCGCCCACCCCGGCGAGCCCGAAGACGCTCTCGGGCCGCCCGCCCAGGACGGCGTTGAGCCGCCCCAGCTCGAGCACCGACTGGCTGAAGAGGCCCGCTGCCAGGTTGTGCATCCTGGCCTCGTTCACCGCCGGGGCCGCCGCGTCCAGGAGGCCCTGCGCCGCACCGATGCCGAGCGCGAAGAAGTTCTTGAAGGCGGCACAGATCTCGGTGCCGACCAGATCGAGGCTGGCGCGGGCGTGGTAGTAGGGTGCTGCGACCATGCCCAGCACCCGGTCGACCAGCGCCCCGTCGCGGAAGCTCACGACGACGCTGGTCTCGCGCCGGACCGCCAGCTCAGCCGCGATGCATGGCCCGCCGACGGCCCCGGCCGGGCAGCCGAGCGCCGCCTCGACGGGCTCCGGCAGGATGCCGATCCGCCGGCCGTCCGCGGCCAGCCCCTTGGTCAGCAGCAGGATCGGCCGCGGCCGGGTCAAGAGCGGGCGCAGCCGCTCGGTCGCCCAGTCGATCCCGGCCGAGCTCACGCCCAGGACCACCAGATCGACCGCGTCGTCCAGCGCCTCGGCGAGCCGATCGTGCCGGAACGCCTGCACCCGGTCGGGCAGCGGCGCGTTCAGCCGCGGATGCACCCGGTCGCGGTTCACGCCGTCGACCAGGGCGGTGTCGAGATGCGTGCCCACCAGCCGCACCGCGCAGCCGGCATCGACCAGGGGCAGGGTGAAGGCGCTCCCCATCACCCCCGCACCGAGCACCAGGGCCGTGGCCATGCCCGCGCCCCCTACCCTTCGCCCTGCGCGAACGCGTCGAGCCGGCCGGTCGCCGCCGCCAGGTCCAGGAACGTGAAGCGGTCGCGGATCTCGTGCGCATGGCGCACCGCCGTCCGGTAGAAGTCGGGGTCGAGCCCGAGCTCGCCCGGCCTGGTCGCCGCACCGGCCGCCGCCAGCGCGGCCTCGAGCCGGGCCGCCGGCACTGCGAGCCGCGCCAGCACGCCCCGCCACTCGTCCCAGGACTGGCCGAGCCGCGCATTGGCCCGGGCCAGAAGCTCGCCGTCCAGCGCCTTGGCCTCGAGCGCCGCCACGCAGAGCGGCGCCTTGTCGCCGTAGCGCGCCTCGAGCGCCGCCCGGTCGAGCGGCGTCGGCGCCAGCACCGGCGGTGCGGCCTCGGCCAGGAGCCGCTCCTGCAGCCGGGCCATGGTCAAGGTCGCGATGCCGACCTGCTCGCCGTGCAGCGACCCTGGATGCGGGCGGGCGAACATGTCGATGAAGTGGCTGATGCCATGCTCGCCCATCGAGCCCGAGTGGCTGGTGCCCGCGACGATCACCCCGAGCCCGCCCAGGGTGAGCATGTCGACCAGCGCCGCCACGGCCTCGAGATCGCCGGACAGCAGACGCGGCGCCGCCGCGAACAGTCTGGACTCGTCGACGAGCTGCAGGTCGTAGGGGCTCTCGAAATAGGGCGTGCCCAGCAGCAGATGCGAGAACAGCCAGTCGACCTGGGCGACACCACGGCAGATCGCATCGCCGAGCCCCGCCCGGATCATCCGCTTGGGCGAGGCCGCCAGCACCTCGAGGTCGAAGAACACGCCCGCCGGGGCGTGCGCCTTCAGGCTCAGCTTGTAGTCGCCGCGCGTGATCGAGACCGTGCTGGTGACGTAGCCGTTCATCGAGGGGGCCGTGGCGAAGACCGCGCAGGCCCGGCCGTCGGCGTGGGTGACGTACTTGCAGAGATCGTTGAGCGTGCCGGAGCCCACGGCGACGAGCCCGTCGCAATGCCGGGTGCGCTCGCGCAGGAGATCGGCCGTCGCCTCGTCGGCATGCGGCTGGTCGAGCACCACCGAAAGGCTGCCCGGCAGGGCCGCCTCGACGCGGCGGCCCAGCACGCCATGGGTGTTCTCGTCGCTGACCACGGCGAGCCGCCCGGCGAGCCCGGCCGCCCGCACCAGCTCCGCCTCGCGCCCGGCGAGGCTGGGTGCCGTGGCGATCGCCCGGATCGGGCAGCGGACCGGCTCGCCCGTCTCGACCAGCCGGTAGCGGCCGGCGACGAAATCCTGGATCAGCGCATCGCCGCTGCTCATGCCTCGCCGTCCTCGGCGTCGGCCGTCTCGGCCCGGCGATGCTTGAAGGCGGCGAGCGCCGCCTGCACCTCGCGGGTCGCCGGGTAGAGCCGCTCGAAGATGGCGCGCAGCTCGCGATAGACCTCGTGCCGGGCCTGGTCCGGCTCGATCCGGCTCTGCACCTTGCCGGCCATGGCGGCGACCGCGGCGGCGGCGGTGGAGAACCAGCCCGCCCCCTTGGCGGCGGCGATCGCGGCACCGAGCGAGGTCGCCTCGACGGTGCCAAGGCGGCACACCGGCTTGCCCGTGGCATCGGCGATGATGTGGCACCAGAGGTCGCTCCGCGCCCCGCCGCCGATGGTCATCAGCTCGTCGACCCGCTGGCCGGTGACCCGCTCGATATTGGCGGTGCCCATCGCCTGGTCCAGCGCGATGCCTTCCATCATCGCGCGGTAGAGATGCCCCCGGCCGTGCTCGCCCGAAAGGCCGATGATCAAGCCCCGCGCGTCCTGGTCCCAGTAGGGCGTCATCACCCCGCCCCAGTAGGGCTGCAAGAGGAGCCCGCCCGCGCCCGGCGGGACGGCGGCGGCCGCTGCCTCGAGCTCGGCATAGATCTGCGGCGTCCTGGCCGGGTCGGCACCGAACACGCCCCTGACGAGCCAGTCGGTGAGGAACGTGCCGGTGCGCAGGCAGAGCTCGAAGATGTAGCCCTCGCCCGACACGCTGGTCAGCGTCCGGAAGGCCGGATCGGTGGCATAAGCGTCGCCGTAGACGCCGGAGACGCTGGCGGTGCCGAGATTGAGATAGGCGCGCCCGGGTGCGAGGACGCCGACGCCGAGCCCGCCGGACTGGCCATCGCCACCGCCGGCCACCACCAGCGTGCCGGCCTCGAGCCCGGTCGCCTCGGCCGCCTCGCCGGTCACCTCGCCCAGCACCGACCCCGGCGCCACCGCCGCGGCGAAGCTCTTGGGCGTGAGCTTGAGCGCCTCGAGGATCGGCTCGCTGTAGGCCTTGGCCGCGAGGTCGTAGACCCCCGTGGGGTCGGCCGAGGCCCAGCTCGTCCGGTAGAGCCCGGTGAGGCGCCAGACCAGATAGCCGTGCACCTCGAGGAAATGCGCCGCCTTGGCGTAGAGCTTGGGCTGCTTGCGCAGCAGCCAATGCAGGGCATAGAGACAAGGCGTGGGATCCGGCGTCTTGCCGGTGATCGCCAGCAGCCGGTCGCGGCCGAGCTTCTTGCTCAACAGGACGACGTCCTCGCGGCCCCGCTCGTCGAGCCAGGTGATCGCCGGGCCGAGCGGCTCGCCCGCCGCATCGAGGGCGACGAAGGTTTCGCGCTGATTGGCGATCGCCAGCGCCGCCACCCGGCCCATCTCGATCTTGCCGCCGAGCTCGCCCAGGGCAGCACAGGCCGATCGCCACCAGTCCCGCGCATCCTGCTCGTAGAAGCCCGGCTGCGGATTGGCGAGCGCCAGGGCGGAGCGCCCCTCGGCCACGAGCTGCCCGTCCCGGTCCCAGGCGATCGCCTTGGTCGCGGTCGTGCTGCAGTCGATGCCGATGACGAGATCCTTGTCCATGCTACCTCGAGGTCGCCTGGGAGATGCTGCCGCCGCGGGCGGCACCGGGCCGCGCCCGGCGCGATCCGGCGCCGCCGGGGCCGGTCCGCTCGGAACTTTTGTTATCGTTCGAACACAAACTTACCGTATCACCTGTGACAGCACCAGCGATTGTCGAGCCGACCAAAGGCCGCCTCAGCTTCCCGCCCCGGGCTCGACCACGACCTTGAGCGCCCCGTCGCCATAGGCGGCGAGCATGGCAAAGGCGTCGGGCACCCGCTCCAGGCCGATCCGGTGGCTGATCCAGGCCTCGAGGTCGATCCGCCCTTCGGCCACCAGCCGGATCGCCCGCGGCAGCACGTCGCCCATCCGCCGCGAGAAGACGACCCGGAGCTGCTTGCGCCGTGCCGTCGCGGCCTCGAACGCATAGGCATTGCCGTCGGGGATGCCGACCACCACCAGCCGGCCGCCGATCGCCGCCGCCTCGGTCCCGTGCGCGAAGCCGGCCGGGCTGTTGGTCGCCTCGATCACCAGATCCGCCCCGCGCCCGCCGGTGGCGGCCAGGAGCTCGGCCACCGTGGCGAACACCGCTGCCGCGCCCAGCCGCAAGGCCGCATCCCGGCGATAGGCCACGGGCTCGACCACCAGCGGCCCGGCGATCCCCGCCACCTTGAGGAGCTGCAGGATGCCGAGCCCGATCGGCCCGGCGCCGATCAGCGCCACCGTCTCGAACCACTGCGGCCGGGCGAGGTCGACCGCGTGGATGCACACGCCGAGCGGCTCCAGGAGTGCCGTGGTCGAGGCCGAGAACCCGTCGGGCACGGCGAAGAGCTGCCCGGGTGCCACCGCCACCGTCGCCGTCAGCCCGCCGTGGTTCGGCGGTGCCCCCAGCATCAGCGTGTCGGGGCAGAGGTTGCCCTGCGCCCGGTGGCACCATTCGCAGACGCCGCAGGGCCGCGCCGGCTCGATCACCACCCGCGTGCCGGCCCCGATGCCGCGCTCGGGCACCGCGTCGCGGACCCGCCCCGCCACCTCGTGGCCCGGCACGAACGGGGCCGAGATGGTCTGCGCCGCCCCGATCGCCCCCTCCTTGTAGTAGTGCAGGTCGCTGCCGCAGAGCCCGACCGCCTCGACGTCGACCAGCACCAGCCCCGGGCCGGCATTGGGTGCGGGCAGGTCGCCGAGGCGGACATCGAAGGGGGCATGGATGAAGACGGCACGCATCGGGTCACCACTGGTCGCTGCAGGCGGGGCCGTGCGGACGGATACAGGCGAAGCCGGCAAAGGCAAAGGCCCATGGACGACATCCGGGGCTTGCCAAGCTCGCGGCCCCGTGATCCCGTCCCCTGGAGCCGCCGATCCGCAGCCCGAGGGACGCCGCCCATGCCCGCCCAGCCGATCCTCGTCACCGGTGCGCTGGGGCTGGTCGGCCACGCCGCGCGCGTGGCCCTGGAAGCGGCCGGGCGCCCGGTGCTGGCGGTCGACCGCGCGGCCGGCACGGTCGAGGGCCGGCCGGTGGTCGCCGGCGACGTCACCGCCGTGCACCGGCTGCACGCCCTGGCCAGGGAGGCCGGCGGCTTCGCCGGCATCCTGCACTGCGGCGCCTTCTCCGGGCCGATGGTCGCCCGCGACGACCCGAGCGCCATCGTCGCGGTCAACATCACCGGCACCGCCAACATCCTGGAGCTCGCCCGCATTCACGGGGTGCGGCGCGTCGTCTTCTGCTCCTCGGTCAGCGCCTGCGGCCACACGCCGGACGGCCTCGACCCGGTGCCCGAGGCCACCCCGCTCCACCCCACCACCGTCTACGGCGCCAGCAAGGCCGCGGGCGAGGCGCTGGTCGACGGCTACGCCGCGCAATACGGCCTGGACGGGCTGAGCCTCAGGCTCGGCTGGGTCTACGGGCCGAGGCGCAGCACCGCCTGCACGCTGCGCGAGATGCTCCGCCACGCCCTCGCCGGCCGGCCCTTCCAGATGCCGTTCGGCGCCGACCAGCACCGCCAGTACGTCCACGTCGACGACGTCGCCCGCGCCCTGGTCCTCGCCCTCGACGCGCGGCAGCCGCAACAGCGCGCCTACACCATCAACGGCGGCACCTGCGTGACCCTGGGCGAGATCGCCGCCATCGCCCGCCGCGTCGTGCCGGGGGCCGTCATCGACCTCGCCCCCGGGCCCGATCCGGAGGACGACCGCCAGGCCCGCTTCGACCTCGGCGCCGCCGCCCGCGACCTGGGCTTCACGGCACGGATCGGCCTGGAAGAGGGCCTCGCCGGCTACGCCGCGTGGCTCGCCCGCCAGTAGCCGGCCGCACCATCAAGCCGCCAGCCCCTGCGGCACCGCCGCCCGCACCCCGGCAAGGACGTGGTCGACCATCGCATCGAGCAGCGGCGAACCGGCATCCGCCCGGCGGATCAGCAGGATCGCGATCTCCGGCAGGGGCGGCATGCCATCCGCCTCGCCCAGCACCACGAGGCCGGGCCGCAGGTTGCTCGGCAGGATGGTGCCGACCGCGAGCCCGGTCTCGACCGCGGCATAGATGCCGGCGATCGACTGGCTCGAATAGGCGATCCGCCAGCGCCGCCCGACGAGATCGAGCGCCGCTACCGCATGGCGGCGGAAGACGCAGTCCTCGTGGAAGATCGCGAGCGGCAGCAGGTCCTCCTCGTGCACGCAATGGCCACGGGCGGCGACCCAGACCAGCGGCTCGCGCTGCAGCACCGTGCCGCCCTGCTCGCCGTGGCCCTGCGTCACCAGCGCCAGATCGATTTCGCCGCGCTCGACCAGCCGCGCCGCCTGGTGCGAGGGCAGCGAGCGGAGATCGACCCGGACCCTCGGATGGCTCAGCGCGAAGCGCATCAGGATGCCCGGCATGAAGGTGCTGGCGTAGTCGTCCGGGGCGGCAATCCTGACCTCGCCAGCAAAGGCCTCGCGGTCGAAGACGGCCAGGGCCTCGGCCTGCGCCTTGAGAATGCGCCGGGCATGCGCGAGCAGCAGCAGGCCGTCCGCCGTCAGCCGCGCGTCGCGGCCCTGGCGCTCGAACAGCTTGCGGCCGAGCTGCCCTTCGAGCTTGCGCATCTGCATGCTGACCGCCGACTGCGTGCGGTGCACCCGAAGAGCCGCCGCGGTGAAGCTGCCGGTCTCGGCGATGGCGACGAGACTCTTCAGATTGTCGGGGTCGAGCATCGGTTGATCCATGAGAAATGCTGATAAGTTACATTAGACCAATTCGTTGGACTGATCAACGTCGAAGGCCGACATTACCCGTGTCAGTGATCCCCAGCGGAGTGCATCGTCATGCGGCACCTGGCTCCCCTCCCCCTGGTCCCCGGCTCCTGGGACGACCTCGTCGCGCGCGGCATGCTCAAGGTCGCGAACTGGGTGCACGACCGCCTGTCGCGGCGCGCGCCGACCCTTGCCAGCGCCCCGCTGCCGGCCGATCCTTGGGTCCGGCTGAAGGACCTGGGAGGCAAGGCACGTGGCAGGGACACCTACCAAGAAGCTGATGAACGACCCGGACGCGATCGTCCGTGAGATGGTGGAGGGCGTGGCGGCGGTGCACGACGCCGTCGTCCGCCTGCACGACGACGACTGGCGGGTGGTCCTCGCCCGCCACCCCGCGCCCGCGGCCAAGGTCGGCATCGTCCTCGGCGGCGGCTCCGGCCACGAGCCGGCCTTCCTCGGCTATGTCGGCCGGGGGCTGGCGCACGCCGCCGTCATCGGCGACGTCTTCACCTCGCCGACGCCCGAGCCCATCCTGACCGCGGCCCGCGCCGTCGCCGGCGCCGAGGGCGTGCTCTTGCTCTACGGCAACTATGCCGGCGACGTGCTCAACTTCGACATGGCGGCCGAGCTCGCCACGGCCGAAGGCATCGCGGTGCGCACGGTGCTCGGTGCCGACGACGTGGCCTCCGCCCCGCCCGACCGGGCGCCCGAGCGCCGCGGCATCGCCGGCGGCGTCCTCCTGTTCAAGATCGCCGGTGCCGCCGCCGCCGCCGGCTGGCCCCTGGCCGAGGTCGAGCGGGCGGCAAGAAAGGCGGTGGCGTCGATGCGCAGCATGGGCGTGGCGCTCGAGCCCTGCTCGCTGCCGGCGAGCCTCACCCCCAACTTCACCATCCCCCCGGGCGAGATGGAGATCGGCCTCGGCATCCACGGCGAGAAGGGTGCCATGCGCGGCCCGCTCGAGCCCGCCGACCGGGTCACCGACCGCCTGCTGGATGCCGTCCAGGGCGAGCTCGACCTGCAGCCGGGCGAGCGCTGCGCGGTGCTCGTCAACGGCCTCGGCGCCACCTCGTTCATGGAATGCCACGTCGTCGCCCGGCGGGTGCTGCAGCGCCTGGGCGAGATCGGTGCCGTGGTCCACTTGGCCCGGGTCGGCGAGTACGTCACCTCGCTCGAGATGGCCGGCCTCTCGCTCACCCTGATGCGCCTCGACGAGGAGCTCTGCCGGCTGCTCGACGCCCCGGCGCACGGCATCGCCTGGACCACGCCCGCGACCGGCTGACCACCGCACCGGGCCGGCACGCTGGGACAATCCGGCGCAGCGCGTGGCGAAACCGCCCCGGTCCGCCCACCTCACCGGTCGGGTCAGCAGGCTTGCCGCGACAACGGTCGGGTGCTAGCCGACACCCGCAACGGGAGCCGATCCCGGTGCTCCCAGACAACCCGGCGGACAGGCCATGGCCGAAGCTCCCGACATCCCGACCAACGACGGCACCATCGAGACCGACATGGTGATCATCGGCGCTGGACCGGTGGGGCTGTTCGCCGTGTTCGAGGCCGGGCTCCTGGGCCTCAAGTGCCACCTCGTCGACAATCTCGACAAGATCGGCGGCCAGTGCGCCGAGCTCTACCCCGAGAAGCCGATCTTCGACATCCCGGCCGTCCCCCGCTGCACCGGCCAGGAGCTGATCGACCGGCTGGTCGAGCAGGCCCAGCCCTTCGCCCCGGTCTTCCACCTGAACCAGCAGGCCGAGCAGCTCACCCGGCAGGGCGACGGCCGCTGGCGGCTCGTCACCAGCACCGGCACCACCTTCGTCACCCCCAACGTGGTGATCGCCGCCGGTGCCGGCAGCTTCGTGCCGCGCCGCATCCCGCTGCCCGGGGCCGAGGCGTTCGAGGGCAGCGCGCTCTTCTATGCCGTCCGCCGCATGGCCGACTTCGAGGGCAGGCATCTCCTGATCGCCGGCGGCGGCGACAGTGCCCTCGACTGGCTCCTGAACCTCCAGCCGATCGCCGCCTCGGTCACCCTGCTCCACCGCCGCGACGAGTTCCGGGCGGCCCCGGACAGCGTGGCGCGCATGCGCGAGCTCGTGGCCGAGGGCAAGGCCCGGCTGATCATCGGCCAGATCGGCGGCCTGGAGGGCCAGGGCGACCGGCTGACCGGTGTCCGGATCAAGACGGCCGAGGGCGAGCACGAGCTCGCCTGCGACACCATCCTCGCCTTCTTCGGCCTGAAGATGGAGCTCGGCCCGATCGCCGGCTGGGGGCTGAACATCGAGCGCAACCTGATCGGCGTCGAGACCGAGAGCTTCGAGACCAGCCAGCCGGGCATCTTCGCCATCGGCGACATCATCACCTACCCGGGCAAGCTCAAGCTCATCCTCTCGGGCTTCCACGAGGCGGCCCTGATGTGCCAGAAGGCGTTCAAGTACGCGCGGCCCGATGAGCGGCTGGTGTTCCGCTACACGACGTCGAGCTCCGACCTCCACAAGAAACTGGGCGTGGCCTGAATGGCAAAAGTCTTCGTCACCGACCGCGACGGTGTGCAGCACGAGCTCGAGGGCGAGATCGGCTGGTCCGTCATGGAGATCATCCGCGAGAACAACCTCCCCATCGAGGCCGCCTGCGGCGGCTGCTGCGCCTGTGCCACCTGCCACGTCTATGTCGACCCGGATTGGCTGGCCAAGCTGCAGCCCGCCGACGACGACGAGAACATGATGCTCGACGAGGCCTTCGAGGTGCGGGACACCTCGCGGCTGAGCTGCCAGATCAAGTACACGACCCAGCTCGACGGCCTGACCGTGACGCTGGCCCCGGAGTTCTGAGCCGGGCCTCAGCGCTCCCGCGCCACAGCGGTCGACCGGCGCACGACGAGCGGTGCCGGCAGAACGTGCGCCGCCTCGGGCTCGAGGCCGAGCAGCATGCGGGCCGCGAGCACACCCTTGGCCTCGATCGGCTGGGCCAGCGTGGTGAGCGGCAGCGTCGCTCCGGGATCGGCGTCGGTGACAGGACGGGCACCGACATCGTCGAAGCCGACCACCGAGACGTCCGCCGGAACGTCGAGGCCGCGCGCGCGGAGCGTCGCGATCGCCGCCCGGGCGATCGTGTCCGACATGGCCAGCACGCCGGTGAGGCCGGGCTCCCTTGCCAGCAGCCAGTCGACCCCCGCCCGCACCGTCGCCGTATCGTTGAACGTCTCGAACATCGGCACCTGCGCGGGATCGCTGCCGGCCGCGGCCAGGGGCTCGAGATAGCCTTCCATCCGGTCGCGCGACACGGCATAGCCCCGGGTCCGGCGCCGGGCGGCGTCGATCGGCCCCGTCCGCTCGTCGTCGGCGAGCTCGAGCGCGAGGATGCCGATCCGGCGGTGGCCGAGCGAGAGGAGATGGGCAGCCGCCCGTGCCGCCGCCGCGCGATTGTCCGCGTCGACCGTGGCGGCCCCGGGCACCGGCCCGGAGTCGACGGCGACGAAGGCGATGCCCCGCCGCCGCGCGCGCTCGATCAGCCGGTGCGCATGGCAGAGCAGGATGAAGCCGTCGGCGATGGCGGTGTCGACCGACCAGCCCCGGCCGCGCGCCTCGTCGTCGGCGGCGACCACGGCAAGACCCGAGCGGACCTCGTCGCAGACCCGGGC
This sequence comes from uncultured Geminicoccaceae bacterium, assembly GCA_964460465.1. Taxonomy (GTDB): domain Bacteria; phylum Pseudomonadota; class Alphaproteobacteria; order Geminicoccales; family Geminicoccaceae; genus SLRI01. The sequence goes on from CAYWSB010000041.1 coordinate 22,669, forward strand.
GATGCCGGCCAGGAGACGCTGCGAATAGACGTCGGTGAGCATGTATTCGAGGGTCTGCTCGACCACCAGGGCGATCAGATGCGCCTTGCCCGACCGCAGCGCCCGGCCGGCCGGTGCCGGGCCGCCATAGCCGAGCCGCGCCGCCGCCGCGCGCACCGCGTCGCGCACCTCGGCCCGCACCAGCTCCGGCCGGTTGAAGACGTTCGACGCCGTCCCCTGCGACACGCCCGCCGCCAGCGCCACGTCCTTGAGCCTTATCCTCGCCATGCGCGCAGCCTACGGCACGCATTGAACCGATTCAAGTTTTCCGTTGACAGCCGCCCCGCGCGCCGTCTATCACCCGCATCGAGAGCTATTGAATCGATTCAAGAAAGGTTCGTCATGCTCATCCCGCCGACCTATCTCCGCCTCCTCGACAGCCCCCTGCCGACCGCTGGCCGCGCCCGCTCGACGCGCCGGCGCCCGCTCGGCCGCCTGCCGACCGTTCTGCTCGCCGCCGCCACCGGTGCGGCGTGCGGCGGCATCGCCGCCTGGTTCGTCCTGGTCGGCCTCGGCTGAGGCAGCGCGGGCTCGCGTCTTGACGCACCCCGCGGACGCGCTACCTGCTGCGGCCATGCATCGCCGCCGCTTCGTCTCCGCCGGCGCGCTCGCCGCCGCCACCGCCCTCCTCGCCGCCTGCGCCACCGGCAGGGGCGGCGGCGCCAATCCCTACTACAGCGGCCCGCCCTCGGACCATTTCGACGGGGTCACCTTCTTCAACCCCGGCGGCACGCCGCCCAAGGGCTTCGCCGCGTTCCTGCGCTGGCAGCGGACCCGCGAGCGGACCCCCTGGCCCGCCAGCTTCCCGAGCCCGCACGCCCCGGCCACCCCCGAGCCGCGGCTGCCGGCCGAGGCCCTCAGGCTGACCATGGTCGGCCACGCCACGCTCCTGATCCAGACCGGCGGGCTCAACATCCTCACCGACCCCGTCTGGTCCGAGCGGGCGAGCCCGGTCCGCTTCGCCGGCCCCCGCCGGGTCAACGCGCCGGGCATCGCCATCGCCGACCTGCCGCCGATCGACCTCGTGCTGGTCAGCCACAACCACTACGACCACCTCGACCTCGCCACCCTGCGCGACCTCCGCGCGGCGCACGACCCGCTGGTCGTCACCCCGCTCGGCAACGACACCATCATCCGCCAGGGCGTGCCGGGCATGCGCTGCCTCGCCCGCGACTGGGGCGAGGTGGTGGAGCACCGGACCGACCATGGCCGCGTCGCCGTCCACCTCGAGCCCTGCCACCACTGGTCGGCGCGCGGCATCCGCGACCGCGCCATGGCGCTCTGGGCCGCCTTCGTCGTCGAGAGTGCCGCCGGCAAGACGCTGCACGTGGGCGATGCCGGCTACAACGACGGCCGCGACTACCGCCGCGCCGGCCGCAAGCACGGCGGCTTTCGCGCCGCCATCCTGCCGGTCGGCGCCTACGAGCCGCGCTGGTTCATGGCGGCACAGCACCAGGACCCGGCGGAGGCGGTCCGGGGCATGGTCGATTGCGGTGCGGCCTTCGCCGCCGGGCACCACTGGGGCACCTTCCAGCTCACCGACGAGGCCATCGAGGCGCCACCGGCCGCGTTGCGCACCGCCCTCACCCGGAACGGCATCGGGCTCGACCGCTTCCGCCCGCTGCGCCCCGGCGAGAGCTGGGACGTGCCCCCGGCGGCTGCCGCGCCAGGCGGATCATCCTAGGCCGCTTTAACGATTGCTTAAGGGATGGGCTGCTAGCGTCGATCGACCAGAGTTCCCGGAAAGGTCATCGACCATGCAGCGATCCAGCCTTTCGACCAAGCTCTCCGACGGCCTCGCGGCCACCCTCGACCGGCTCGGGCTGCGAGCCCTCCACGCCGACCGGCGCGGCGCCGCGATGATGATCGTGGCCCTCGGCACCCCGGTGATGATGGGCATGACCGCACTCGCCGTCGATGCCGGCATGTGGCGGCTGGAGAAGGTGCGCCTGCAGGCGGCCGTCGACGCCGCCGCGCTGGCTGCCGCCCACGCCCAGCTCGCCGGCGCCGACGAGGCCGCGTTGCGCGGTGTCGCCGCCCGCGAGCTCGCCCGCAACGGCTTCGACCCGGCCGAGCCCGGCAACGGCTTCGACCTGGCGCTCCGCCAGCGTGGCCAGGGCTCCGGCGACACGGACGTCGAGGTCACCGCGAGCACCGAAGGTGGGCTCTATTTCGGCCGCATGCTCCTGGCCGAGCCGCCGACCATCGAGGCGGTGGCGACCGGCGGCCTCGACACCGGCAACTACGGCCGGATCTGCGTGCTGGGCCTCGACGAGAGCGCGCCGAGCACGGTCCAGTTCCGCGGCAATCCCGACATCGACCTCAACTGCTCCGTCGTCTCGAACTCGAAGCACCAGACGACCTCGCTCGAGATCGCCGGCAACTCGAACCTCGTCGCACCGGCGCTGATCGCCAGCGGCATGATCGACATCAAGGGCAATCCCGGCATCGTCGCCGATACGCTCTGGGAGTTCGCACCACCCGCCACCGACCCGTTCGGCCCCAGGGGCCGCGACCTCCAGGCGCCGTCGGGCGGCTCCTGCGACCACAACGGCGAGCTCCGGGTGCAGAGCGACGCCGTGCTCTGGCCGGGCCGCTACTGCGGCGGCATCCGGGTGGTCGGCGCCACGGCGACCTTCATGCCGGGGCTCTACGTCATCCAGAACGGCGGGTTCCGCACCACCGGCCAGGCCCGCCTGGTCGGCCACGGCGTCACCTTCGTGCTGACCGGTTCGTCGCCGAACCAGATCGGCAACATGGACTTCGCCGGCGGCACCCATCTCGACCTGAGCGCGCCGGCGGCCGGCACCGCCTGGGCGGAGGCGCTCAACTACCAGGGCATCCTCTTCCTCCAGGACCCGCGGGCACCGCTCTCGCTCAACAGCAACGGCGACAACAAGCTCCTGGGCGGCAGCATCGCGCGGCTCGAGGGCGCGGCCTATTTCCCGCGGCAGACGCTGATGTACACCGGTGGCGCCAATCTCGACGACAGCTGCTTCATGCTCGTCGCCCGGCAGGTGCTGTTCCGCGGCAACGCGCGCTACCGGCAGACCGACAACGCCTGCGACCAGCTCGGCGTCGAGGCGCTGCGCCTGCCGGCCGTGAAGCTCGTGAGCTGAGGCACCGACCATGCGGCGCCAGCCGACACGCCGATCGTTCCGGGCGGCCAAGGAGGGCTCGATGGCGGTCGAGTTCGCGCTCATCGCCCCCTTCCTGCTGCTCCTGGTGGTGGCCGTCATCGACTTCGGTGCGGCCGCCAACCGCCAGATGCAGCTCGTCGGTGCCGTTCGCGCCGGGGCCCAGCTCGCCGTCGCCCGGCCGCTCTCGGCGGACTCGCTGGGGGCGATCCGGACGGCGGTGGAGGGCCTGGCACCGGCGGACCGCGAGGACAGCCGGGCGGTCGAGGTCGAGCTGTTCTGCGAGGACGCGGGCGGGGCGCGCATCACCTGCGGCAGCGATCCCGAGGGCGAGGCGGCCTATGTCTCGATCCGCCTCGCCGAGGCCTGGGCGCCGACGCTGAGCTACCCGCTCCTGCGCCAGACCATGGCGCTCAACGCCAGCCAGACCGTCCGGATCCGCTGAGATGGCCACCGATCGGATCGCCACGGCGACGCGCGCGGCGCCCGGTCGGGCCACTCGGGGCGCCGCCCGCCCGGCCGGCGGGTGGTGCTCCGGCCTGCTCGCCGACCGCGGCGGGGCGGCGATCGTCGAATTCGCGTTCCTGGCACCCTTGCTGCTGCTGCTGCTCCTGGGCACCATCGAGCTCGCCCGCTTCCTCTTCGTGCAGAGCTCGCTCGAGGGGGCGGTGGCCGCGGCGGCGCGCGAGGCGATGCTCGAGCCCGCGGCCGGCGATGCTCGCCTCAGGGAGGTGCTGGAAGCCAATGCCGACGGCTTCGACCCGGCCGGGCTCGCCGGCTTCACCGTCACCCGGACGGTCGACGCGGCCGCCGGCGTCACCCGGATCACCATCCGCGCCACCCTCCCCTTCGACCCGATCGTCACGCTGCTGCTGCCCACTGCCCTGACCCTGGAGGCCACCGGCACCACCGTCATCGCCGGCAGCTGATCCGCCCGTCCCGCGGCCGGTGCCGCCCGGCCGGCATCGCTCGGCACACTGCCGATCATCGCCGATGCGCCCCGGGCACACCGCCGGCCACCGCGTCCGGCACGCTGCCGGCAGCAACGGCCGGCGCCGAAGCCCCGGCATTCAGCCGCCCGCGCCAGGGCAGTTGCCCTCGGATCGCTGCACCGACGGGCCGTCTATCGGCCGGGTCGGCAGCGCGCAACGGATGGAGCGGAGCTGCAGGGCCCGAGCACTCCGCTCCCGCTTGCAGTCCTCGAACGCCTTGACCCACACGACTTCCCGGAGGTGCCAGCCTCCGCCGAACACTGGGTGGTCGAGCGCCGCCAGCAGAGTGTCGTCCGGAGTCGCCGTGACGCGCTGCATCGGCTGCTGCCCAGGACCATCGGCGGAAGCCACCCGGGCATGCGGCGACGCCCGGCGCACCCGGGCGGCCTGAAGCTGGAGCGGGCACAAATCGCCCATCGTTCTCATCGCCGGCGACCAGCCGTTTCGCTATACTCACCAGCCAAGCAATGGAGTGGCGCGCGTGCAGGACGTCGCCGCATGGCTGGATGGTCTCGGGCTCGGCGAGTACGCCGCGGCATTCACCGAGAACCGCATCGATCTCCAGGTCTTGTCGAGCCTGACCGCCGACGACCTCAAGGAGATCGGCGTCACCGCAGTCGGTCATCGGCGCCGGCTGCTCGATGCCATCGCGGCGCTCGGTGCCGACCCGGCGCCAGCACCCGAGCCTCGGGCGGGCGGGCGGCGCCCGGCTGCGCCGGCGCCCGCCATGAAGCCCCCCGCCGCCGAGCCCGAGCGGCGCCAGCTCACGGTGATGTTCTGCGACCTCGCGGGCTCGACCGAGCTCGCGCAGGACCTCGATGCGGAGGATCTCCGCGACGTGATGCGCGCCTACCAAAATCTGGTGGCGGGCGAGATTGCGCGGTTCGAGGGCCATGTCGGCAAGTTCATGGGCGACGGGGTCATGGCCTATTTCGGCTACCCCCGGGCGCACGAGGACGATGCCGAGCGGGCGCTGCGCTCCGGCCTCGCCATCGTGCACGCGATGCCCGGTCTCGCCGCCGCAGCCGGCACGCACCTCGAGGTGCGGATCGGCATCGCCACCGGCCACGTGGTCGTCGGCGACCTCATCGGCGAAGGCGCGGCACGGGAAGAGGCGGTGGTCGGCGACACGCCCAACCTCGCCGCCCGCCTCCAGGCCCTGGCCGCACCCGACAGCATCACCGTCAGCGAGGCCACCCGCAACCTGACCGGCAACGTGTTCGCCTGGACCGATCTCGGCCCGCGGCACTCAAGGGCACCCGCGAGCCGGTCGCCCCCTGGCGGCTGGAGGGTGAGCGGACGTTCGAGAGCCGCTTCGCCGCCCGCTCGGCGCGACTGACGGCCTTCGTCGGCCGCGGCCACGAGGTGGCGTTGCTGCTCGAGCGCTGGCGGCAGGCGGCCGAGGGCGAGGGCCAGGTCGTGCTGCTGTCCGGCGAGGCCGGCATCGGCAAATCGCGCATCCTCGAGGCCGTGCACGAGCACCTCGCGGCCGAGGACTGCCAGACGCTGCGCTTCCAGTGCTCGCCCTACCACACCATGAGCGCGCTCTACCCCGTGATCCGCCACCTCGAGCGGACGATCGGCCTCGCACCCGGCGACAACGACACGGCCAGGGCCGAGAAGCTGCGGCGCTGGCTCGCCGGCGCCCCAGGGTGGGGTGAGCAGGCCTTGGCGCTCCTCGCAGCATTGCTCGCCGTGACGCTGGGCGGGGCCAGCCCGCCGCTCCAGATGACGCCGCAACAGCAGAAGGCCCGGACGCTCGAGCTCTTTGCCCAGCAGGTGCTGACCCTGGCACGCACCAGACCCATCGCACTCCTCTTCGAGGACGCGCATTGGGCCGACCCCACGACGCTCGAGCTCCTCGAGCGCCTCGTCGAGCAGCTGGTGCGCGCCCGGATCCTGGCCCTGGTCACCCACCGGCCCGAGTTCCAGGCACCCTGGCGCCGCTTCGGCCATGTCAGCGACCTCTCGCTCGGTCGCCTGAGCAGGGAGCAGTGTGCGGCAATGGTCCGGGACCTCGCCGACGGCCGGGCCCTGCCGGCGCCCCTGCTCGACCACATCGTCGGCAAGACGGACGGCATGCCGCTCTTTGTCGAGGAGCTGGTCAAGGTGGTGCTGGAATCCGGCCTGCTCAGGCTGGCCGGCGACCGCCTCGAGCTCGCGGGCCCGCTGTCGAGCCTCGCCATCCCGACCACGCTGCAGGACTCGCTGATGGCGAGGCTCGATCGGCTGGCGCCGGTCAAGGAGGTGGCGCAGATCGGCGCCGTGGTCGGTCGCGAGTTCTCGTACCGGCTGGTTGCCGCCACATCCTCGCTCGGCGAGGTGGAGCTCGCCAGAGCGCTCGACGAGCTGGTGACGAGCGAGTTGGTCTTCCGCCAGGGCTTCGGCGGGGCGGCGACCTACACATTCAAGCACGCGCTGGTCCGCGACGTGGCCTATGAGAGCCTGCTCAAGAGCCGGCGCCGGGAGCTGCACGGGCTGATCGCCGATGCGCTGGCGCTGCAGGCGGGCGAGTTCGCCCAGACCCAGCCGGAGCTGCTCGCCCATCACTACACCGCAGCCGGCCAAGTCGCTCCGGCGATCGCCTATTGGCGACAGGCGGGCGAGCGCGCCGTGCTGCGCTCGGCCAATCGCGAGGCGGTCGAGCACTTCACCAACGGCTTGCGGCTGCTGGACGCACTGCCCGCCGACGAGGCGCGCACCAGCGTGGAGCTGGCGCTGCAGCTGGCCCTTGGCCCGCCGCTCATGGCAGTGGAGGGCCAGGGCTCGGCCGCGGCCCGCGAAGCCTATGCCCGCTCCCGCGACCTCGCCCGGCAGATCGGCGATGCCAACCAGCACTTCCAGGCACTCTGGGGCTCCTGGCGCAGCCACGTCATGGCCTCCGCACCCCGCCCGGCGCACGAGCTCGCCGCCGAGTGCCTGACGGTGGCCGAGGCGACCGGCGACAGCGGCCTCGAGATCGCGGCCCGCTTCGCGCTCGGCGGGGCGCGCTACTTCATGGCCCACTTCCCGGCCGCGCGCGAGGAGATCGAGACGGCCGTGCGCCTTTACGAGGTCGAGCGGCACGGCGAGCTGCGCGCTTCCGCTTCGGCCAGGACATCGGCGCCTCGAGCCTAGGCTATCTCGGCTGGGTGCTCTGGTTCTCGGGCGAGCCAGAGCAGGCCCGCAAGGTCGGTCGCGACGCCCTGGCACTCGCATCGAGGCTCCAGCATCCGTTCACCGCAGCGCAAGTGCAGATGTATGTGGCCATGGTGCACGCCTTCGCCCATCGCTGGGCGCAGGCGTCGAGCGGGGCGCTCGCGGCCATGGCCCTCTCGAAAGAGCACGGCTTCCCGCAGACCTACTGGCTCTGCTCGGCGATCACCGGTCGGGCCCGGGTCGCCGCGGGCGAGCACGGCCCCGGCCTCGCCCAGCTGGAGGAGAGCATTGCTGCCCGCAAGAGCATCGTCAGCGCCGGGCGGCTCCTCGAGCTGGCGCTGCTCGCCGAGGCCTGTGCTGCCGCGGGTGCGTTCGCCCGTGGCCTCGCCGTGGTCGACGAGGCCATCGATTTCGCGGCCAGCACCGGCGAAGCGGTCTACCTCCCCGAGGCGCACCGCCTGAATGGCGAGCTGCTGCTGCGCCGAGCGGGTCCCGGCGACATCGAGGCAGCCACGGCCTGCTTCGCGCGGGCGATCGAGCTGGCGCGCGCGCAGGCGTCACCGGCGCTCGAGCTCAGGGCCCTCGTGAGCCTGGCGCAGCTGCAACGGGCGACAACGGTGCCCGGCACCGAGACCGCCGCCGCGCTCGCCCGGGTCTACGCGCGGTTCGGCAAGGGTCACGGCGATCCCGACCTTCTGAACGCCCGAGCGCTGCTGCAGGCCAGGGCCCGGTCGCACTGAACGGCAGGCGACCGCTTACCCGCCCCGGCTACCCTCAGCTCAGGTAGAAGCGGTCGATCTCCTGGCCCAGCACTTTCGTGCTGTCGATCGTCTCGGTCAGGAACTCGTGCAGGCCGGTCGCGAAGATGTCCTCGATCGAGCTGTAGCGGAGCCGCGCCAGGGTCTCGCCGCTGATCCTGTGTGGTGCCCCCACCCGGCCCTGGTAGCGGCCGCCGAGGATGTCGAGGTTCTGCATCACCTGCTCGTAGCAGGCCCTGAGCGAGCGCGGCATCTCGGCCCGGAGGATCAGCATCTCCGCCACCTGCCAGGGCACCACCCGGCCCTTGTAGAGCACGTGGTAGCTGCGCCGGGCGGAGACCGCCCGCAGGATCGCCGCCCACTGGTAGTAGTCGATGCTGCCGCCGACCTTCTCGAAGCTCGGCAGCAGGATGTGGTACTTGACGTCGAGGATGCGCGCGGTGTTGTCGGCCCGCTCGAGGAAGGTGCCGAGCCGGAGGAAGTAGAAGCTGTCGGTCCTGAGCATGGTGTTGCTGTAGGCGCCGTTGAACAGCAGCGCCTGGCGCTTCACCCAGTCGACGAAGACCGGGAAGTTGTCCGCCGCATAGGTCGCCTCGGTGAACTGGCGGGCATCCAGATAGGCGCCGTTGATCGCCTCCCAGACGTCGATCGAGAGGGCCGAGCGCACCGCCCGGGCGTTGTTGCGGGCCTGCATGAGGCAGCTGATGATGCTCGACGGGTTCGCCGGCTCGCGGGTCAGGTAGTGGGCCACCTCGGTCTCGCCGACATGGTCGTGCAGTGCCAGGAACGGCTGCTCGCAGCCCGCGGCGATGATCGCCGAGCGCCACTCGTCGGCACCGGAGCCCGTGGACAGCACCGACATCCGCTGCGCCCCGTCGAGCAGCCGGGCGACGTAGTCCATCCGCTCGACATAGCGGGCGAGCCAGAAGAGGTTGCTGGCGCTGCGGCTGAGCATCGCGTCAGCCTCCCATCGTCTGCGACTGGCCCGCACCGGCCAGCTGCACCTGCGCCATCGCCCCTCGCGTCGCCGCGGGTGCCAGCACCCAGGTGTCCTTGGTCCCGCCGCCCTGGCTCGAGTTGACCACCAGCGAGCCCTGCTTGAGCGCCACCCGGGTGAGCCCGCCCGGCACGATCCGCACCTCGTCCGCCCCGGAGAGCACGAACGGCCGCAGATCGACGTGGCGCGGCGCCACCCCGCTCTCGACAAAGGTCGGGCAGGTCGAAAGCGCCAGCGTCGGCTGGGCGATGTAGTCGAACGGCCGCGCCTTCAGCTTCTCGCGGAACGCCTCGAGCTCGGCCCGGCTGGCATGCGGCCCGACCAGCATCCCGTAGCCGCCCGAGCCGTGCACCGCCTTGACCACGAGCTCGTCCAGGTGGTCGAGCACATAGGCGAGATCATCGGCCTCGGCACAGCGCCAGGTCGGCACGTTGCTCAGGATCGGCTTCTCGCCGAGATAGAAGCGGATCATGTCAGGGACGTAGGTGTAGATCGCCTTGTCGTCGCACACGCCGGCCCCGACGGCATTCGCCAGCGTCACGTTGCCCCGCTTGTAGGCATCGAACAGGCCGGGCACGCCCAGGGCCGAATCCGGCCGGAACGCCAAAGGATCGAGGAACGCGTCGTCGATCCGCCGGTAGATTACGTCCACCCGCTTCAGCCCCTCGGTCGTGCGCATCTTGACGATGCCGCTCTCGACCACGAGGTCCTGCCCCTCGACCAGCTCGATCCCCATCTCGTCGGCCAAAAACGAGTGCTCGTAATAGGCGCTGTTGTAGAAGCCGGGGGTCAGGAGCGCCACCACCGGGTCGCCCGGGCAGTTCGGCGGCGCCACGCTCTGCAGCGTCGCCAACAGCTCCTCCGGGTAGTGCGACACCGGCTGGATCGCCTGCCGGGCGAACAGGTCCGGAAAGAGCCGCATCATCACCTCGCGGTTCTCCAGCATGTAGGAGACCCCCGACGGCGTCCGGCCGTTGTCCTCGAGCACGTAGAACTCGTCCGGGCCCACCCGCACCATGTCGATCCCGGCGATGTGGGTGTAGACCCCGGCCGGAACCGCGACCCCCACCATCTGCCGCTCGAACGCGTCGTTGCCGTCGATCAGCCGTTCCGGCACCGTCCCGGCCCGGAAGATCTCGCGCGCCCCGTAGACATCCGCCACGAACCGGTTCAACGCCTTGACCCGCTGCTCGAGCCCCGCGGCCAGCCCGGCCCACTCGTCGGCATCGAGCACCCGCGGGATCAGGTCGAACGGGATCAGCCGCTCCGGATCACCGCCCTCGGTGTAGACCGCGAAGGTGATCCCGATCTTGCGGAACAGCGCCTCCGCCTCCAGCTCCTTGCGCCGCAACAGCTCGACCGGTGTCCGCGCCAGCCACTCCTGCACCAGCGCATAGGCCGGCCGGCACGCACCACCGGCACCCTCGCCGCCCATCTCGTCGAACATGGTCCGTCTCCTCCGGCCGCGGTCGGCAGGCCCGCCACCCCCTTGCCGCGACCATGCCGGCGCCATCGCCACGCTGTCAATCATGCCCAAGAACCGGGCAGAAGCGTTGCCAGCCCGCGCCGCCCCCCTACCTCCAGCAGCATCCGGCAACCATCTCGGGGAGGACCCGCCATGACCACCAGCCCGCCACAGGAGTGGATCAGGCTGTACGACGCCTACACCCACGAGCACCTCGACCGCCGCCGCTTCATCGACCGCATGGTCCAGGTCACCGGCGGCACCGCCGCCGCCACCGCCGCCATCGCGATCCTCGAGAACAACTACGCCAAGGCCGCGCTCATCGACCCCGCCGACCCCCGCCTCACCACCGAACGCGTCACCTTCGAGGGCGCCACCGGCCCCGTCCAGGGCTACCTCGCCCGCCCCGCCGACGCAGCGGGCCCCCTTCCCGGCATCGTCGTCATCCACGAAAACCGCGGCCTCAACCCGCACATCGAGGACGTCGCCCGAAGGGCCGCCCTCGAAGGCTTCGTGGCCCTCGCCCCCGACTTCCTCTCGCCCCTCGGCGGCACCCCCGCCGACGAGGACGAGGCCCGCAACCTGATCGGCCAGCTCGACGGCGCCGAGACCGTCGCCAACAGCGCCGCCGCCGTCCGCTTCCTGGCATCCCACGACGCCACCACCGGCCAAATCGGCGTCACCGGCTTCTGCTGGGGCGGCGCACTCACCAACCGCACCGCGGTGGCCGTGCCCGAGCTGGGTGCTGCCGTCGCCTGGTACGGCGGCCAGCCCAGTGCGGAGGACACGGCCAAGATCCAGGCCCCCCTCATGCTCCACTACGCCGAGCTCGACGAGCGCATCAACGCCGGCATCCCCGCCTACGAGCAAGCCCTCCAAGCCGCCGGCGTCACCTACACCCTCCACATGTACGAAGGCACCAACCACGCCTTCCACAACGACACCAACGAAGCCCGCTACGACCAGGCAGCCGCCGACCTCGCCTGGTCCCGCACCATCGACTTCTTCAGGCAACATTTAGGCGACTAGGAGCAAGCAAGAAAAAGAATGCGGGGAGGATGATCCTCCCCGCGCCCCACCGCTACTTTGGGGCGGGCACAGTGCGTACAGCCCTTCCAACCAGCTTGCGGGGTGACCCATAGGGTGGTACAGTCGCGCACGTGGGGGCCGGCGCATGATCGTAAGCTTTCGGGACGACTGGCTGCGGGCCTTCTTCGTCGACGACGTCCCGTCCCGCCACATCCCGCCCGATCTCGAAAGCCGCCTCTTCCGCAAGCTCCAGATGCTCGACGACGCAACGACCGACCAGGACCTGCGCGTGCCGCCCAGCAACCATTTCGAGAAGCTGCGCGGCAACCTCGCCGGCCGCCATTCGATCCGCGTCAACCGGCAGTGGCGGCTGGTCTTCCACTGGAACGGTGAGCGGGGCGAGGCCACGGACCTCTACCTCGACGACCACAGCTACCGATGAAACGGAACGAGCCATGCTGACGACCAGGCGCAAGCCGGCCCCGGTGGGCGAAATCCTGACCGAGGAGTTCATGCGGCCACTCGGCCTGACCCAGGGCGCCCTGGCCGACGCCATGGGCGTCCCCCGCAAGCACGTCAACGAGCTCTGCAACGACCGCCGCCGCGTCACCGCAGCCACCGCCCTCATCCTCGCCCGCGTCTTCGGCAACACCCCCGACTTCTGGCTCAACACCCAACGCCGAACCGACCTCTGGCAAGCCCTCAACGACCCCGACCAACGCCACCGCATCGACCGCGCCCGCCCGCTCCAGGCAGCCTGAGGGCCGCGGTCAAGAGGTAGCAAAAAGTAGATTCGGGGAGGGTGACCCTCCCCGCGCCCCACCGGGACTTTTGGGGCTTGCATTGGGACGGTGCGCGCTGATCTACTAACCATCCCATGGGCGGCCACGGGAGAAGATCGGCATGCGCATTTCACTCAGCGAAGCCAAGGACCAGCTGGCCGAGCTGGTCGAGCGCGCCGAAGGCGGCGACGACGTCGTCCTCACGCGGCACGGCCAGCCCGTCGTCCGCCTCGTCCCGATCCCTACCCAGACCTCCGTCCAAGAACGCCGCCGCCTCATCGCCGAAGTCCGCGCCGCTGGACGCACCGCCGCCACCCCAGGCCCCAGCGCCGCCCGCAGCCAGGACTTCCTCTACGACGAGAACGGCCTCCCCGGGTGATCGTCGTCGACACCTCGGCCCTCATGGCGGTCGTCATGGGCGAGCCCGACCAACGCCACCGCATCGACCGCGCCCGCCCCTTGCAGCTTGCCGCAGAGTTGGGTTCGCAAAGGCGGTGCGCTCGCACCCGAAGCCGGCCCGATGACGCAGCAGGATTGCTGGCGGGAAGGCACGCCCTCCCGCACCCATCCCTTCATTCGCGGCGGTTGAGGCGCGCGGACGCCAGGATGAAAAAGGCTCGTGCCCAACTTTTGCCTAGAGCAAATAAATTGGAACAATGATGAAAAGAAATTACATAAACCCACAAGTAACCTTTATTGAGCAGGACGCTCCGATCGATGAGTACGGGCGAGCGCTGTATGCCGTAGTGCGATCCGTATTGCGCGCCTTACTGGACTCCTTATCTGACGAAGACCTAACTGATCTGAATACACCGCTCAATGACGTTAGTATGCGACAATTAGCCAAAGTGGTGAGACTCGATCGCGACAAGGGGATGCGTGGAGATGGGTTTGAATGGGCGGTTCATGAGGCCATTTTAGGAAAGGAGCAGAAAGTAATTGAGCCTATTGCTGCCGCTCTTGCCAAAGCATCAAAACTTGTGAAGGATCGCGAACCCAATTCACTGATGTTTGGCTACGAGCGCGCGAAATATTTGGGCTTTATGGATGCCGTTGTAGATGTTGCCGGAACAGACGCCTTTCTACTACCAGAAGGTAGCGGTCGACCGTTCAAGTTCGGGCCGTGGGTCGCCACAGCTGCACAGGGCCAAGCTGCTGAGCCCCACTTACCAGAGCGCTTAAAAAAGGTCTGGAAGACAGATTTATTTCTTTCTGCCGTTGACGATCCAAGGTATTTTGCCGCAACAGTAAACTAAACGACTACCGGCTGACGCCGGTAGGTTTGGTGAGATGGTTTTCGAGAT
>CAYWSB010000042.1:0-36152 GCA_964460465.1 uncultured Geminicoccaceae bacterium
CAAGGTAGAACAGATTCCCCTTATCCGCGGCCCTCTTTCAGGGGGCTGAGTCACCTCAACCATATGATTTAGAACACTAAACCGAGAGTGAACCAAATCCGCGAGGTGCACTGCCGACGGAGAAAACGGCGCGAAGAGAGAGAAAACGGCCACAACTTGGCGCCGGTGGAGTGAAGGGCTCAGCCGCCAAAGTCTTTTGTTTCAAGGGGTTTTAGCGGCGCCGCGCTGGCAGCGGAGAAGCCGGACCACGGCCAAAACTGGCGGAGGGACAGGGATTCGAACCCTGGGTACGCTCGCGCGCACAACGGTTTTCGAGACCGCCCCGTTCAACCACTCCGGCATCCCTCCGTCCGCGTCGCTGACTTAATGGCTGGCTGCGATCGGTGCAAGGGTGGTCTTGCGCGCCGCGGCCTCAGGCGGCGGGGCCTGGGAAGGGCGCCGGATCCGCGAAGCGCTTCAGGACGTTGGTGGTCAGCCGGCAGAGGTTGTTGTCGAAGCCGTTCCAGGCGAGCGATCCGGCATAGGCGATCGAGCCGGTCGACCAGACGGCCCCGCCGTTCGGCGTCTCGAAGAAGGTGATGTCGGCATGAATGGCGGTGTTGATGATGCCGTCCGTCGCGCCGTGCGGGATCAGCACCTCCTCGGCGACCAGCTCGTAGGTGTTGGAATGGTTCTCGCTCCTCGCCACCACCAGCGCGTGGGGGGCGGTGCCCAGCCGCTGATCCGTGGCGTCGATCTCGAGCCCGGCGGCACCCCCCTGGAGGATGCCGAAATCGCCGATCAGCTCGCCCTCCACACCCTCGAACATCCAGGCCGCGCGCGGGTCGTCCGCCGCCTCGGTCCGCCGGTAGTAGCTGCACTTGTCGAAGCCCTGGCTGATGAAGCCGACGCCGACCAGCTGCTGCGGGGCGCGGGCATTGCGCCGCCAGAGCCCGCCATACTCGCCCGAGAAGCTGTGGTAGTACTCGCCCGGCAGCGCGTCCCAGGCGCGCACCCCGCCCTCGGCGCGCCTGACCTCGATCAGCCCCTTGCGCTCCGGATGATGCGCGATCCGCCAGTAGAAGCCGTTGCCGCCCATGTACATCAGCCGCCCGCCGCGGCGGAGATAGGCCTGCAGCGCATCGAGCATCTCGACGCTGTCGTATTCCGGGTGCGAGCCGGTGAGCACGACGTTGTAGGGCTCGAGCAGGCCCATGCCTTCCTCGTGCAGCTGCTCCTCGGTGACGACGTCGTAGTCGCCGCCGAGATGCTCGAGCCAGTCGACGATGAAGAGATCGAGGTTGAAGTTCCAGTGCCGGCCGGTCGGGCGGAAATTGTGCGCCGGGCGATGCCGGCTGGCATAGGCGACGCCGGTGCCGTCGCTGTGCCGGTCGTAGGTCGAGAGCCCCATGCCCGGATGGTGGAGCAGGAGCGCGTCGATCTCGTCCATGACCGTCACCCGGCCGTGGTACATCTCGGTGGCGCTGGAAAGGAACCGGCCCTTGTTGTTGAGATAGACCGTGTAGGTGGCGGTGGCGGCGAGAAAGGCCACCTTCGAGCGGGCGGTGCCCCTGGGCGGGCTGACGAAGAAGGGCACCCAGAAGACGAAGCCGTCGGCGGTGAGCCTGGCCGCATAGACGCCGGAGCGGAGATCGTCGGGCACGGTGAAGCTGAAATCGGGGGACCAGCAGGCGTCGACGAGGTCGTCGTCGTGGAAATGGATGGCGCCGTACTCGTCCGGCGCCTGCGTCCAGTCCTGCACGAGCCCGGTCCAGTTGTGGCCCGGCACCGCCCGGGTCGGCTGGTTGACGATCGTGCCGCGCAGCCGGTGGGGACCGCTGTCCGTCACCGCGTCGCGGTCGATGTCGAGGGCGAAGTCCCAGGCGGCCACGAGGTCGTCCCGGTAGCCGAAGGGTGCGGCGGCCGCCATCAGCTCGGCGATGCCGCCGCGGTCGAGCGCCCGGCCCACCAGCCGCGGCCGATCGATGCGACCGTTGAAGTGGCAGGAGAAGGCCAGCCCGCCCCAGGCCGAGGGTCCGGCCGTGGCACCATTCGGCCAGGCGGCGAAGGTGAGCGGGCCTGCCGCACCGAAGCCCTCCGGCACGCCGGCCGCCTCGCGCGCCACCGGCCGGTCCGGATCGAAGGTCCGGGCCGCCAGCGGCTCCTGCCAGAGCTGCACCCGGCCGCTCGCGGCGTCGACGCTCAAGGCCACCAGATGCCAGCGCCAGGCGCGCATCGGCACACCCGAGCTCACCGTCAGCACGCGGCCGGGACCGGCGCCGATCCGCGCCCTGAGCCCGCCCGCCTCGTCGATCTCGAGCCCGAAGCCGGTCGCGCTCGCCTCGCACCAGGTGCCGGCCAGCGCCTGCCGGCCCTTCTCGGGCGTGGTCGGCATGACATAGGCAGCCAGTGTCACGGCGGCGAGGTCGGCGAAGCGCGCGTCGGCCGGCACCACCGCACACGAGCCGATGGGGAAGGCCTGCTCGCGGCCCTCGTAGACCCCGTTGGCGGCACAGGCGACCGGCTCCGGCACGAAGGGCGTGGCCAGCGGGCCCGCCTCCGGTTGCCTGAGGCGGACGATCTCGGCCGCATAGTGCGTGGCCCCGATGCAGCTCACCATGAAGCTCACCCGGTCGCCGGGCCTGGCACTCCAGATGTCGCTGTAGCCCATCACTTGTGTCATCGAACGCCAATCCGGAAGATGCTCAAGAAAACGGCCGCCGGCCCGTCGGGGCCGTGCGTGGCCTCGTCAGTCGAACGGCAGCTCCTCGCCGGCGAGCTCGGCCCAGCGCAGCTTGAAGACGTGCCACTCGGCCTCGGCGAGGTCGGAAAAGACGGTGTTGGTCGGCCGCGGCGGGCTCCGCCCGCCGGGCTCCATCACCGCCAGTGTCCAGGATTCCCCCCAGCGCCGCGGCAGCAGCACCCAGTGCGGCTGGCCGGGCACCGGGCGGCGCATGATGTGCAGGAGGTATTGCAGGTCCGGGCGATGCTCGCCGAACGGGTTCGCCTTGAACTCCCGGGCAAGATCGAGGCGCGTCTTGTCGAAGCCGTACATGGATCAGTCTTCAGCCCTTCACACCGCCGACCTGGAGGCCCTGGACGACGAATTTCTGCAGGAGGAGGACGAGGATCACCGAGGGCAGCATGGCCAGCAGGCAGATCGCCATCATCAGGTTGAAGAAGACGTGCACGTCGCCGACCAGGCTGGCGATGACGACGGGCAGGGTCATGAACTCGGCACGGCTGTTGAGGATGAGCGGGATCAGGAGCTCGTGCCAGGAGATGATGAACATGATCGCGCCGCAGGAGGCGAGCCCCGGGGCCGAGAGCGGCAGGGTGATCCGCCAGAAGGCGCTGAAATGGGTGCAGCCGTCGATCCTGGCCGCATCCTCGAGATCCTTGGGGATGGTGGCGAAATAGGGAGCCAGCATCAGGATCGCGTAGGGCAGAAGAAAGCCGGTGAGCGCGATGATGACACCCCAGAGCGAGTTCAGCATGCCGAGATTGCGGAAGGTGACGTAAAGCGGGATCATCAGCACGATGATCGGGACGAAGCGGGCGACCACGTTTACGTTCATCAGCCAGACCGCCCAGCGGAAGCGCAGTCGGGCGACGGTGTAGGCCGAGAGCGAGCCGAAGAAGAGCGTCAGGAAGGTCACCGAGCTTGCCACGATCACGCTGTTGGCGAAGGCCTTGTGGAAGCTCTTCACATTGTCGGGGAGGTAGGTGACCTGCTCGAAGATCCGGCCCCGCTGCTCGCCGCCCGAGAGGATCACGAGGAAATTGTCGAACGTCCATTCCTGCGGCAGGAGCGCCCTGGTGTCGGCCTGCAGCGACTTTTCCGACTGCAGGGCGCCGATGGTGACCGCGATGATCGGCAGAAGGAAGAAGAGGATCACGGCCAGGTTGGCGGCGTGGAGGAAGAGCCGGGCGAGGGGGGAGGGCCTGAACATGGCGGTCAATCGATCCGCCGGTAGATCAGCCGGACATAGCTGATCGCCAGGATGCCGACCAAGAGCGCGAGGATGTAGGCCGAGGCCGCGCCGAGCCCGATGTCGAAGGGCGGCGCGAAGGACTTGCGGTAGCTGTACCAGGCGGCAACCCAGGTGGCGTCGCCAGGCCCGCCCTGGGTGATGGCCAGGATCTCCTCGAAGACGGCGAACGCGAAGGAGGTGCGCAGCACCAGGATGACGATGATGATGGGCGTCAGGAGCGGCAGCGTGATGTGCCAGAACCGCCGCCACGCATTGGCGCCGTCGACCGCTGCCGCCTCGTGCAGCTCCTTGTTGATCCCCTGCAGTGCCGCATGCACGAGGAGGATGGCGAAGGGCAGGGTGCGCCAGATATAGGGCACGGTGACGGCATAAAGCGCCGTCGATGGGTGGCCGGCCCAGTTGATGGGTTCGGTGATGACCCCGAGCGTGAACAGGATCCGGTTCAGAAAGCCGAACTGGAAGCTGTAGATGAACGACCAGACGAGGCCGTTGGCGATGGGCGGCACGGCGTAGGGCACGAGCATCAGGACCCGCGTGACGCGCGACGTCCAGATGCCCTGCTGGTTGATCAGGAGCGCTATCGCGACCGCCAGCACCACCTCGGCGACGACGACGATGAAGCTGAAGACGACGGTGTTGAAGAGCGCCTTGTGAAACAGCGGGTCGGCCAGCGCCCGCTCGTAGTTCAGCAGGCCGACGAACGGGAAGACCCCGCTCCTCAGCTGGCCCGGCCCCACCTGATGCAGGGAGAGATAGCCCGCGTAGTAGATCGGATAGGCCAGAACGAGCGCCATGATGACGATCGTCGGCAGGTTCATCACGACGGCGAGCCGGCGCGCACCCATCTCGCTCCGGCCGTGCCTCGCCTTGCCTCCCGCCGGCGCCGCGGCTGTCACCTGCCCGGCCACCCGACCGGGCTCAGCCGCGCTTCGCTTCGTCGACCGCGGCCGTCAGGATGTCGCAGCACTGGTCGGCGTCGATCTGCCCGGTGAGGCAGTTCTGCACCTCGATGTTGAGCCGATCCGTCCAGGGGAAGTGCCAGGGCTCGGAGAGCGACTGCACCACCTCGCCGATATAGGTGGCCTTGCCCCACATCTCGAGAATCGCATCGACGTCGCCCCAGTTCTGCCAGGACTCGCGGATGACGTCGCTCTCCATGACCGACTGGTAGCCGCTGCCCAGCATGGCGTCCTGGGCGAGGTTGATCGCCTGGCTGTAGACGCCGTCCTTGGTCTTGCCGCCCAGATACTGCAGCAGCTTCCACGCCCATTCCTTGTCGCGATGCGCGGTCGAAAGGAAATAGACGTGGGTGACGCCGATGGTTCGGCCGTCGCCGGGGAAGCCGTGCACCCTGACCTTGCCGGCAATCGGCGACTGCTCGGGGTCGTTGACGATGTTGAGCCCGTAATGGTGATTCGGGCCGCGATAGAGGTTCTTGCCGGCGCTGAAGGCCTTGGCCGAGGAGGTGAACTGGACCTTCAGCGATTCGGGGTCGGCGAGGCCTTCCTCGAAGGTCTTCGCCCACCAGCGCAGGGTCTCGCGGGCGACCGAGCCCGGGCCGAGCGCCGGGGTGCCGTCGGCCTCGAAGAAGGTGCCGCCACGGTTCCAGGTGAGCGAGTACCAGGTGCCCGGCAGCTGCTCGAGCCCGACGCCGGCCACCCAAAGGATCGGGTGCTGGCTGATCCCGTCCTGCTTGGCCTTCCTGAGCTGCTCGATCAGCTCGTCATAGTCGGTGAACGGCTCGACGCCGGTCTGCTCGAGCAGGTCCTCGTAGTAGTTCCAGACCCAGATCGCCGAGAAATAGGGCAGGCCCATGAGCTGGCCGTTCTGCACCGCCACCTGCTTGGTGAAGCCGCTGAAATCCGCGACATAGTCGGCGGCACCAGGCAGGTCGTCGAGCGGCTCGACCAGACCCTGCTGGATGAAGTTGGGGAAGGAGAAGGGCGAGGATTGCGAGACGTCGATGTCGTCGCCGCTCGCGAACATCGTCATCAGCCGCGCCGGGTGGTCGTTGAACGACGAGATCACCGATTCGACCGGCACGCCCCAGTCCTGCTCGAAGCGCTGGGCGATCTGGCTGTAGATGTCGCCATAGGTCCAGACGACGAAATTCAGGAGGTCGACGGAACTCGACGGCGCCTCGGCCCAGCTCTGCGCCAAAGACGGGCGCGGCAAACCGGCCAGTCCGCCGCCAAGTCCAGCCAAGGCTGCGCCGCCTGCTGCCGATCCGAGCAAGTGGCGCCGTGTCAGGAGACGCCGACGGGCAAGTTGATCGAGCATCGCGCTTCCTCCGTGCAAGACGAGCGACTAAGACTGCGCAAACGACCCCGTCCACTGACGCCGAGAGCGACAGTCTTGCATTGGTATAGACTTGGTAGCTCAAGTCAGCGTGCAGTTCTCGTCCCTGCGTGTCAATAGGCCTGCCGTTCGATGACGCGAAAAAAAATCGCGGAGACGCGGTCTGCCCGGCGAGGATCGGCCAGCGCCGTCGCCGCTAGTCGGGCAGCGGCTTCGTCGCACCACGCAGCTCCTGAAAATTGTCGCGGAGATGCTCCGCCGCGCGCAGCGCCAGGGCACAGACGGTGGGGGTCGGATTGACCACGCCGCCCGTGGTGAAGACGCTGCCGTCGACGATGTAGAGGTTCGGCACGTCCCAGGCCTGGTGCCACTTGTTGACCACCGAGCTCCCGGGATCGTCGCCCATGCGGCAGGTGCCAAGGAGATGCCAGGCGGGAGTGCGGTAGACGCCTTCCGCATCCTTGTAGTCGTTGAGCCGATAGTCGACGGCGCCGGCCGCCTGGGCGATCTCCTCGAGCCGGCCGAGCTGGTAGCGCATCATCCGCTCGTCGTTGTCGCCGGGGACGTAGTGCAGCTTCGGTGCCGGCCGCCCGAGCGCGTCCTTGAGCTTGGGGGAGAGCGTGATGCGATTGTCCGGATTGGGCAGGTCGTCGCCGATGGCGAAAACCCCGAAACCGCGGTCGAAGCGGCTCCTGAACCACGCGTGATGCGCGGCACCCCAGGGGGCCGGGCTCTGGGTGAGGAGACCCTGCGCCTGGCTGCCGGCGTGGCCGGTGGCGGCGCAGTTGAAGTTGAAGCCGTTGACGAAGCCGCGCGACGTGTCGGTCTCGGCGAACTCCATGCTGATCAGCGAGCCCGTGTAGCCCATATGGGTGTCGACCACGTCCTCGCCCCAGATGTCGACCGAGGTCAACGTGTGGTGCAGCAGGTTGCGGCCCACCTGGTCGGAGCCGTTGGCGAGGTTGTCGGAGGCGAGCAGCAGCCAGGGGGTCCCGACGCCGTTGCAGGCGACGACCACGACGTCGGCCGTCACCTGGCGGCGCTGGCCGGACGGCCGGTCGACATAGACGGCACCTGTTGCCCGGCCGTCCTTGCCGCGCTCGATCCGCTCGACCGCCGCGTGGGTGCGCAGCTCGACGCCGGCGGCCAGGGCCTTCGGCCAGACCGAAAGCGAGAACTTGCTCATCGAGTTCCTGGCACAGCCGACGACGCAGGCGCCGCAGCCGTTGCAGGCGGGCCTGCCGTCGTAGTCCTCGGAGATGACGCCGGCGGGCAGGATCCACCAGTGCCAGCCGAGCTTGTCGAAGGCCCGGGCGAGCGCCCGGCTGGAGGCGCGCATCGGCAAGGGCGGGGTGGGGTAGGGGCCGTGCGGCGGCATCGCTGGGTTGCCCGCGAGACCGCTCACCCCTACCAGCCGGTCGGCCCGGTCGTAGAAGTCGGCCAGATCCTCGTAGGTGATCGGCCAGTCCGGGGCGAGGCCGTGCTCGACGCCCTTCCTGAAATCGGACGGCCGATAGCGCGGCCAGAGGGCGCCATAGATGTTGGTCGAGCCGCCGACCGCGTTCCACATCAGGACCTGCGAGGAGTTGGTCTCGACCGGGTAGTCGTCCTCGTTCTGCCGGATGTTGGTGTTGGCGTTCCAGCGCTCGTGCTTCTGCCACTCCCAGTCGCGACTGAAATGCGGGTGGTCCTCGGGCGCCGTCCACCCGCCCTGCTCGAGGCAGACGACGTCGAGCCCGGCTTGGCCCAGCACCATGCTGGCGATCCCGCCCGTGGCCCCGGCCCCGATCACCAGCACATCGGCATGCCGCCTGGCGCTACTGCCCATGACGCAACTCCGCGATATCCAGCCCCGACAGGTCGACCCGCCCGACCGCCCCGGTCGGCACGTAGTGCCCCCGCGCGTGGCGCGGCGCGTCCGTCGCCGGGTCGAAGCGCTCGAGCCCGTAGCCCTTGGGCAAAGGCGTGGCGTTGTAGGCGAAGCCGAGCGAGCGGATCGCCTCGTGGACGAAGGGACTTTCGTAGTAGGCCGTGAAGCAGATCGTCCGCACGGTCGCGAAGAGCGCGGGTTCCGCCCTCTCGAACGCTGCCACGATGGCCTCCCGGTCCGCCGCGTCGACGAGGCCCGCCATGGCGCCGATCAGCCGCTCGACGGCAGCGCTGCCCGCGTGGTCGGTGAGCCGCTCGGCGAGCTTGGCCTGCACCCCCACCACGCAGGCGGCGGGAAACACGGCGTCGCCCGGCAGCAGCACGTCGACGAGCGCCGCCAGCACGGCAGCCCGCTCTCTAGGCTCGTTCATCGCTCCACCCCGTCCCCCATCGCTTTTCCCCTCGGCATCAAAGCCGCTCCTCGGTCTCCTGGTCGAACAGCCGAACCCGGCTGCTGGCGAAGCCCAGCGTCACCGTCTCGCCCACGGGCGGCGCCATGTCCGGATCGCAGGCGGCCTTGATCACCCGGCCGCCCACGTCGACGTCGAGATAGGTGACCGGCCCCACGGGCTCGACCAGGAAGACCCGGCCGGTGATCGACTGGTCACTGCCGCCGCCGAGCACCAGATCGCTCGGCCGGATGCCCACGAGCACCGGCCGGCCGCCGGCCAGCCGGCCGAGCGAGCGCTCGGCCACCACGCCCAGCGGCAGGGTGAAGGTCTCGCCGGCGAACCGCCCGGCCAGCATGCCGCCCTCGGCGGTCAACTCGAGATCGAGGAAGTTCATCGCGGGCGAGCCGATGAAGGACGCCACGAACAGGTTGGCGGGCTCGCGATACACGTCCATCGGCGGGCCCAGCTGCTGCAGCACCCCGTCGCGCATCACGGCCATCTGGTCGGAGAGCACCATGGCCTCCTCCTGGTCGTGGGTGACGAAGACCGTGGTCATGCCGAGCTCGCGCTGCAGCCGCTTGATCTCGGTCCGGGTCTTGAGCCTGAGCCCGGCATCGAGATTGGAGAGCGGCTCGTCCATCAAGAGCACGGCCGGATTGCGCACCGCCGCCCGGCCGACGGCGACCCGCTGCCGCTGCCCGCCCGAGAGCTCCGCCGGCCGGCGGTGGAGCAGGTCGCCCAGCCCCAGCATCTCGGCCGCCGCGTCAACCTGGCGCTTGATCGTCGGCGCGTCGGTCCGCTGCTGCTTCAGCCCGAAGGCGATGTTCTCCGCCACGTTCATGTGCGGATAGAGCGCATAGTCCTGGAAGACCATGGCGACGTTGCGCTCGTGCGGCTCGAGCTCGGTGACGTCGTGCTCGCCGAAGAGGATCCGACCCTCGGTCAGCGATTCGAGCCCGGCGATGCAGGAAAGCGCCGTGCTCTTGCCGCAGCCGGACGGGCCGAGCAGCGTCAGGAACGCACCGTCGTCGACCCGGAGATCGAGGGCGTCGACGGCCCGGACAGCGCCGTAGTCCTTGCTCATGCGGTCGATGGTGAGGCTGGCCAAGACGCGGGTCCCTATCCCTTGAGCGAGCCGGAGAGCATGCCGGTCACCAGGTAGCGCTGGAAGACCAGGGCCAGCAGCACGGGCGGCAGCACGGCCAGGACGCTGGCGGCGAACATCGGCCCGTAATCATAGAAGCGAAGCTGGACGAGGAAGCCGGCGATGATCACCGGAATGGTCTGCGATTGCGGCGTGCTGGTCAGGATCAAGGCGAAGATGAACTCGTTCCAGCTGACGAGAAAGCAGAAGATGCCGGCGGCCACGAGGCCCGGCTTCGCCACCGGCATGATGATCTTCCTGATCGCCTGCCAGCGGGTGCAGCCGTCGACCAGGGCCGCCCGCTCGAGATTGGGCGGCAGGCCCTCGAAATAGCCCTTCATGATCCAGGTCGAGAGCGGCAGGATCAGGCTGCAATAGGCGACGACCAGCGCCGTTCGCGTGTCGATCAGCCCGGCCGTCCGGAAGATGATGAAGAAGGGCAGGATCAGGGCCAGGCTCGGCGTCATCCGGGTCATCATCAAGGCCCAGAGCGAGCCCGTCATGAACTTGCCGCGGCCGTGCCGGGCATAGGCGTAGCCGGCGAGCGAGCCGATCACGACATTGATGACGGTGACCGCGGAGGCGACCACGAAGCTGTTCCAGATCGAGTAGGGCACGCGGGTCGCCTGCACGCTCGACTGGCCGTCCACGGCCCCGCCCGGGAACAAGACGAAGCGGAAGTTGTCGAGCGTCAGCGCCTGCGGGATCACGGTCGGCGGGGTGCGCACGAGGTCCACCGAAGGCGAGAGGCTCATGATGACGAGCCAGATGAACGGCCCGGCCGACCAGACGAAGATCAGGAGCACGGCGACCCCGAGACCCACCTTGCCGAGTTGCCGGCGCTGCGTACCCGTGAGCCAGCCCCGCCTGCGCACCCGCCCGGCGATCCCGGTCAGCCGCTGCCGGGCCCCTTCGCCGAGATCGGCCGTGCGCATGACCAAGTGGCTGGCCAATGACGGCGCCGCCTGATCCCCGATCTCGCGCGCGACCAGCGCCAGCTGCAGCGGCCGGCCACGGCCGACGGTCGGAAAGAAGAGCTTGAGGTAGACGAAGGCCAGCACCAGGCAGAAGAGCGTCAGCACGTAGAGGATCGCCGCACCCTCGCCGAAGCGGAAGAACTGGAAGGCATAGGCATAGCCCATCCAGGAAAACACGGTGGTGGCGCTGCCCGGCCCGCCCTTGGTGATCGTCCAGAAGAGATCGAAGGCCATGATCGAGTTGATCGATGTCAAGATCAGCACGAGCAGCAGCATCGGTCGGAGCCAGGGCAGCGTGATCCGCGTGAACCGCGCCCAGGGGCCGGCGCCGTCGATCCGCGCGGCCCGGTGCAGGTTTTCCGGCATCGACTGCAGGCCGGCCAGCAACAGCAGCGAGGCCAGCGGCGCCTGGTTCCAGATATGCACCAGCGCCACGAGATTGAGCGCGGCGAAGCCGTCGGCGAGCCAGGCGATCGGCCGGTCGATCAAGCCCAGATCGGTGAGGATGCCGTTCAGCGTCCCGTAGTTGCCATTCAGCATCCAGCCCCAGAGAATGCCGACCGCCACCGGCGACATCGCCCAGGGGATGAGGACGAAGCTCCTGAGAATCCCGCGGCCCCAAAAGCGCATGTTCAGGACCAGCGCCATGGCCATGCCGAGCACGAGGCCGCCCACCACCGTCACGACGGCGAAGTACACGGTCCTGGCGAAGGCCCAGAGGAAGTCGGGGTTGGGCAGGATGTCGAGGTAGTTCTGCAGGCCCACGAACACCCATTGCTGGGTGAGCATGTTGATGCGGTGCAGGCTCAGCGCCAGCGAGTAGACCAGCGGGATGCCGATCACCAGAAAGACGATGAGCAGCGTCGGCAGGGTGAGAAGCACCGGGAGGCGCAGCGATTCGACACTGTTGCGTCGTCTCGCCCGCGCTTTCGGGGTCACACGCTCAACGGTCGTGGCGCTCATCGGCACTCGAGGCTGAAACGTCGACAGGAACGATCGGTGACCCGCCCGGCAGGGAGCACCGGGCGGGTTCTCGCCGATCGACTATTCCGGATACTGCGCCTTCAGCTCGACGGCCTTGGCCTGCAGCTTGTCGATCAACTGGTCGGTGTCCTGGACGCCGCGGATATAGTCCTGGACCTCGCCCATCATGTACCAGTCCCACTCCGGGAACCACATCGTCTTGGCCACGTCGCGCGTGGTCGCGGTCTCCTGCTGGACGGCGGCGATCTCGAGGTCCTTCCACTGGCTGAAGGCCTCCTGCACCTCGGGCGATTCGATCACCTCCTTGTGCGGCGTGCCGAGGCCGAACTCGAGCGCCCAGCGGGTTGCCACGTGATACTTGCCGTCCTTCGCCTTGCCGCCGAAGAACTGCATCAGGTTCCACACGCGGTCGACGTCGACCGGCTCCTTGCCCATCAGGTAGAGCGCGGTCCAGATGAAGGTGGAGCGCGTGGCGCCCGGCATGATCGCGTTCACGCAGTCGCCGGCGAGCTGCGACAGGTTCGGGTCGTTGAACACCTTCTGGTCGTAGTCGTGCACGACCATGTAGGTGTGGTTGCCGGTCGCGAAGGCGGGCACGCCCTCCTGGTCGAGGGTGAAGATGTCGGGCTGAACCAGCCCCTCTTCGTAGAGCGTGCGGTGCATCTCGAGCACCCGGCGGAAGGCGTCGTCGAACACGGGATCGAAGTTCTCGTCGAAGACCTTCGCACCTTCCGAGTACCAGATCGAGAACAGGCTCCAGCTCAGGCTCGCCCACTGCCGCTGCCAGGCGCTGACATAGGGGTACTCGGCGACCCCGTCCGCCTTGAGCTTGCGGCACTGGTCCAGGAACTCCTCCCAGGTCGCCGGCGGCTCGAGTCCGGCCGCGTCGAGATGGCGCCGGTTGGTGACGAAGGAGTTGAAGCCGGTGTAGTAGGGCAGGCCGCCCAGCTTTCCGTCCGGCAGCGACATGTTGTAGACGTTGATGTCGAACATCCCGGCCTTGATCGCCTCGATGCCCTCCATGTCGTCGATGTCGCGCACCCAGTTGGCGCGCCACCAGCGGGCCAGGCGATCCTCCTCCGAGTACATCATGTCGATCTTCTGGCCGCCGATCAGCTTGGTCTCGACGACGGCATGGTACTCGCCCGGCACCAGCTCGTAATTGACGTTCTCGTTATAGAGCTCGCGGAAGATATTGACGTTCTCCTCCACGATCTGCGGGTTGTACTGCCAGCCGATGAAGCTCAAGGGCGGGCCGGCCTGCGCCAGGGCCGAGCGCGTGAGCCCGGGGGCGAGGACGGCCGCCGCCCCGGCGAGACCGCCGTGCAGCACCGCCCGCCGCCGCAGCAGATGCTGCTCGAGACGGCGCCGCTTCTCCTGAACCACGTCGTGCATGCCGTTTCCTTCCCTTCTTGGCTGGCCGAGCTTGCGTCGGCTGTCGGGCGTTCGCCGCCTGCCGGACCGGGCAAGCGGCGAAACTTGTTTTCTCTTGCTGTTTCGTATCGTAAACACCACCGGCGACTTGGAAACAAGAACTTTCGGAGCCACGCCCGAGCCGTGGATTCCGCCAACTGGAAAGCAGCCTTGTTCGACCTGATCCTCAAGGGCGGTCGCGTCGTCGATCCCGCCAGCGGCACCGACCGCATCGCCGATCTAGCCTTTGCCAAGGGCCGCGTGGCCGCCGTTGATGCCGACATCGATGCCGAGCGCGCCCGCGACGTGGTCGATGTTGCCGGGCGGATCGTCACCCCCGGCCTGATCGATCTCCACACCCACGTCTACTGGGGCGGCACCTCGCTCGGCGTCGACGCCGACACGATCGCCCGGCGCAGCGGCACCACCACCTTCGTCGACGCCGGGAGTGCCGGCGCCGGCAACTTCGCCGGCTTCCGCCACCACGTCATCGAGCGCTCGCGGGTCCGCATCCTCGCCTACCTCAACATCTCCTTCGCCGGCATCTTCGCCTTCTCGAAGAACGTGATGGTCGGCGAGAACCTCGACATCCGCCTCTGCAACCCGCGCGAGGCCGTCGCCTGCGCCCGGGATCACGCGGAGCACATCGTCGGGATGAAGGTGCGGATCGGTGCCCAGACCAGCGGCAGCAACGCCGCCGGGCCGTTCAACGCCGCCCTGGATGCCGCCGACAAGCTCCAGCGGCCGCTGATGACCCACCTCGACTTCCCCGGCCCGGGCCGCCACGAGGTGATCGACCATCTGCGCAAGGGCGACGTGCTCACCCATTGCTTCAAGCCCTTCCCGAATGCCCCGATCCACGGCGACCGGACGATCCGCGCCGACATGCTGGCGGCGAGAAAGCGCGGCGTCGTCTTCGACATCGGTCATGGCCTGGGCTCGCTGGCCTTCGAGACGGCGACCGCGATGCTCGAGCAGGGCTTCCTGCCCGACGTCATCTCCAGCGACGTCCACACCCTCTGCGTCCACGGTCCGGCCTTCGATCTGCTCGCCTGCATGTCGAAGTTCCTGGCGCTCGGCATGCGGCTCGATGACGTGATCCGCACCGCCACGGTCCACCCGGCCCGGGCGATCGACCGGACCGACCTCGGCAGCCTCGCGGTCGGTGCCGTGGGCGACGCCGCCGTCCTGGAGCGGCGCCCGGGCCGCGTCGTCCATACCGACAGCCTGGGCGAGACGCTGACCGCCGACGAGCGGCTGGTCTGCAACGGCATCGTCACCGGCGGAAGCTGGTGGCCGAGCGAGGAGATGAAGCCATGAGCCGACCCGAACTCGGCTGGAACGCGCCGCTGATCGGCCGGAAGGACGGCCGCCGGCACCTGACGACACCGGCGCTGGTCCTCGACCTCGACGCCTTCGAGGCGAACCTGCGGGCGATGCACGATCTCGCCCGCAGTCGCGGCATCGCCCTTCGCCCGCACGCCAAGACGCACAAATGCGCCACCATCGGCAGGCTGCAGATGGCCGCCGGCTCGGTCGGGCTCTGCTGTGCCAAGCTCGGCGAGGTCGAGGCCCTGGCCGCGGCGGGGCTCGACCACCTCCTCCTGACCTCGCCGGCCACCGGGGCCACCAGACTCGACCGGCTGCTCGCCCTGCACGCGCAGCTCGACGATTTCGCCGTCGTCGTCGACGATCCCGACAACGTGGCCGAGCTCGCCGCCGCCTCGGCGTCCCTGGACCGGCCGCTGCGCCTGCTGATCGACGTCGATGTCGGCAGCCACCGCTTCGGTGTCGCCAGCGTGGCCGAAGGACTGGCCCTGGCCGAGGCGATCCGCGCGGCGCCCGGGCTCGAGCTCGTGGGCGTGCAGGGCTATGCCGGCCAGACCCAGGCGATCAAGAGCTATGCCGAGCGCCGGGCCGCCTCGCACGCCGCCCTGGCCGGCCTCGCCGCCGTTCGCGACGCCCTGGTCGCCGCCGGGCATGCCTGCCCCATCGTCACCGGCAGCGGCACCGGCACCCACGATTTCGACCATGAGCTCGGGCTGATGACCGATCTGCAGGTCGGCTCCTACATCTTTCAGGACGTCATCTACGACGGGATCGAGCAGACGCCGGGCGGGGCGAAACGGTTCACGCCCGCCCTCTTCGTCCTCGCCCGCGTCGTCAGCCGCCGCCATGCCGGCTTCGCCACCATCGACGCGGGCACCAAGAGCTTCTCGATGGACGGGCCGATGCCGGTGGTCGTCGACGGCCCGAGCCCGGGCGCGACATACGGCCGCTTTGGCGACGAGTTCGGCAAGCTCGATCTCAGCGGGGCCGGGCGATCGGTCGAGCTCGGCGAGCTGACGACCTGGATGGTGCCCCATTGCGACCCGACCCTGAACCTCTTCGACCACTATCACTGCGTGCGCGGCGATGAGCTCGTCGCCATCTGGCCGATCGAAGCGCGTGGCCGTGCCGATTGAAGCGCCGCCCGGGCGCCCGGCTCGGGCACGGCTCGGCCGGGCGCTGCGCGCCATCCGGGCGGAGCTCGGCGTCAGCCTCGCCGACGTGGCGCTGCGCACGCGGGTCAGCGTCTCCACCCTCTCGAAGGTCGAGAACGGCCAGCTCTCGCTGACCTACGACAAGCTCGTGCAGCTGAGCGAGGGCCTCGGCGTCGACATCAGCGCCTTCTTCAGCGACCAGCCCAGGGTCGAGGCGACCGCCGAGCCGGTCACCGCCCGGCGCAGCATCACCCGGCCGGGCGAGGAGATGCTGGTCGAGACCTCGAACTACGACTACCGCTACCTCGTCACCGAGTTGTCGCAGAAGGCGATGGTGCCGATCCTGATCACCATCCGCGCGCGCTCGCTGGTCGATTTCGGCCAGTTCAGCCGGCACTCCGGCGAGGAATTCATCTATGTGCTGGACGGGCCGATCGAGGTCCACACGGAGCACTACGCGCCCACCCTGCTCGAGACCGGCGATTCCATGTATCTCGACAGCACCATGGCGCACGCCTTCATCGCCGTCGGCGATCGCGACGCGCTGATGCTCAATGTCTGCTACAGTGCCGCGGCCGGCCATCAGCACACCTTGGTGCAGATGGCCCGCGCCAAGCCCTGAGCTCGGGGGCGCGGCAGACAGGGGGAGGGCGATGCGCCACGTGACATTGCCCGGCGGCGAGATCGTCCCGGCGTTGGGGCAGGGGACCTGGTTCATGGGCGAGCGGCCCGACCGGCGGGCCGCCGAGATCGCGGCGCTCCGCCACGGGATCGACCTCGGCATGACGCTCATCGACACGGCCGAGATGTACGCCGAAGGTGGTGCCGAGGAGGTCGTCGGCGAGGCCGTGGCCGGCCGTCGTGAAGAGGTCTTCATCGTCAGCAAGGTCTTCCGCACAACGCCTCGAAGACCGCTGTCGTGGCCGCCTGTGCCCGCAGCCTGAAGCGCCTGCGCACCGACCGCATCGACCTCTATCTGCTGCACTGGCGCGGCAGCCATCCGCTGGCCGAGACCGTGGCGGGCTTCGAGCGGCTGCGGCAGGCCGGCCACATCCGCCACTGGGGGGTGAGCAATCTCGATACCGCCGACATGGAGGAGCTCCGGCGTGTCGCCGACGGCGACCGCTGCGCCGCGAACCAGGTGCTCTACAATCTCGGCCGCCGCGGCCCCGAATGGGACCTGCTGCCCTGGTGCCGCGAGCGCGGCGTGCCGGTGATGGCCTACAGCCCGATCGAGCAGGGCCGGCTGCCCGGGCGCGGTGCCCTGGCCGAGGTCGCGGCCCGGCACGGGGTCGACCGCTTCGCCGTGGCGCTGGCGTGGCTCCTGGCCCGGCCAGGGATCATCGCCATCCCCAAGGCGGCACGGCTCGAGCACGTCACCGCCAACCGCCGCGCCGTCGACCTCGCCCTCACCGCCGACGACATGGCCACCCTCGACCGCGCCTTCCCGCCACCCACCCGCAAGCGCCCGCTCGAGATGCTCTAGCCGGACGATCTCGAAGCGACCCCCGGCAACGCGAGAACCATCATGACCAGGCTGATCGTCGAGGCCGCCGGCTTCACCTTCGACGCCCGCTTCGAGGAGGCGGCGGCACCTGCGACCTGTGCCGCCTTCAGGGCCGCAATGCCCTTCCAGAGCCGGATCGTCCATGTCCGCTGGAGCGGGGAGGCCGTGTGGATCCCCCTCGGCGACCGCGACTTCGGCGTGCCTTGCGAGAACCACACGAGCTATCCGGCACCCGGCCAGATCATCCTCTACCCGGGCGGGATCAGCGAGACCGAGATCCTGCTCGCCTATGGGGGCGTCCGCTTCGCCTCCAGGATGGGCCAGCTCGCCGGCAACCACTTCATCACCCTGACCGCGGGTCTCGAGCACCTGAAGACGCTCGGCAACCAGGTCCTCTGGGAGGGCGCAAAGCCGATCCGCATCGCGTTCGCCTGAGCCGCGTTGCCGGCTCGCTCAGGGCAGCGACGCGTTGATCCGCGCGGCGATCTCCGCGAGCGGCGGGGCACCGGCCCTGGCCACCAGCACGTGATCGAGCTGCGGATCGCGCCAATAGGCCACCCGCTCGCCGCTGACCTCGGCCAGGGCCGGCTCCAGCAGCGGCGCGGTTTCGGGATGTCGGGCCACGACGTAGGACAGGCGCTCGCCCGCCTCGTCCTCGTAGACGAACTGCACCAGCGGGCCCTCGCGGGTGCCATGCAGCCGGGCGCCGACGAGGGCGAGGCCGAAACCGTCGAGCTCCGGCACCGCCACTGCCCGACCGAGCTTGGCCGAGAGCCAGCCGAGCACCGCATCGCCCGCAAGCTCGGTGAACTCGACCGGCCGGGCGGGATCGTCGGCGAAGACGCGATGCGCCCCTGTGGCCTCGGCGACGTAGCCCGGCAGGGTGGCCTGCGGCTGCAGCACCGGCGCCAGCTGCGCGTGGCCGAGCCAGCCGGCCGCGAGCAGGGCCGCCGCTGCCGCCACCTGGGCGAGCCGGAAGAGGGGGCGCCCCTGCCGCTGCTCCAGCCGCTGCGCCAGCATCCGCTCCAGCGCCGCCGTGCGCAGGTCGACGGTCGCGGGCTCCAGCGCGTCGGCCGCCGCCCGGATCAGCCGGCTCTGCTCCCGGTGGTCGGCCACGCGTGCCCGAACCTCGGGGTCGGCGGCGAGCAGCACCTCGACCGCCGCCGCCTGCTCCCGGTCGAGCCTGCCGTCGACATAGGCCTCGAGCACCTCCGGCGCGATCGGCTCAGCCGTCATCGGTCACCCCACCAGCCTGAGCGTCGAGCGCTTCATCTCGCCCAGCAGCCGGCGCAGTGCCGCCCGGCCGCGCCCCAGCCGTGACATGAAGGTGCCGAGCGGCAGCCCGAGCACGCGCGCGGCCTCCGCATAGCTCAGCTCCTCCAGGGCGACGAGAACGATCGGCTGGCGCTGCGACTCCGGAATCCGGGCCAGCGCGTCGAGCACCTGACGCAGCTCGACCTGCTCCACCTGCTGCGGCGGCGCCACCGGCTCCGGCAGCTCGACCCGTGCCTCGCGCCGCACCTTCTCCTTGCGCCTGCTGCTGACATGGATGTTGTGCAGGATGCTGAAGAGCCAGGCGCGCAGGTCGCTGCCCGGCCGCCAGCTGTCCGCCGCGGCGATCGCCCGGGCGAGGCAGTCCTGCACCAGGTCCTCGGCCGCGTCCGGATCGCGGGTCAGCACCAGCGCATAGCGCCTCAGCGCCCGCACGTGCTCGTGCAACTCCCCCGCGACCTTGCCCTCGGTCACGGCTCAGTGCCCCCCCGTGCACGGTGAACGCCACCACGCGCCGCCTCATCCCGCCGTGAATGACCAGGAGATTGAAAGTCGGTCAGGAAGGCGGAATCGGCGCGCGGCCGGGGATGAAAGGTGGCGCTCGCGCGTTTGCCGGCCGAATGCGACACCGAGAGGAGCCACCCATGCATACGCCGAGCCCGCTGCCGGCGACGCTCGATCCCGTCACCGATCGCCGGCCACCGCCGCCATCCGTCGCCGCCCGCCTCCTCGGCGCCGGTCTTTGGCAACGGCTGGGCCGCGGCCTCGCCCTCCTCGCCGCCGTCTTCGCCCTCTACTATGGCGGCCTCGGCTGGTTGCTGCACCGGATCGACGCCGACCCCGCGTTCGCCCCGGCGCAGCCGATCGAGGGCGGCAGCCGGGCGGTCGACATGGCGGCGGCGTTGATCGAGCGCGAGGTCGAGATCCATCGCTGGACGGTCAACGACCCCTGGATCTACCCGACCGCGTTCCTCGACAACATGCCCAACTTCCAGCAGGGCATCATGCGCGCGATCAGCCGCTTCGGGATCGAGCTGCTCGACCGGCTGGGCCGCACCCAGGGCTCGGCCGCGGCCGATGCCGACCTCGAGCGGGCCGTGGGGCTGCTGCAGTTCCCGGGCGACGTCTGGTATCTCGATTTCGAGAAGGCGTGGCTGCCGGTGCTGCCGAGCGAGAGCCAGTACAGCGCTGGGCTGCGCGCCCTGCGCGCCTACAACGCCCGGCTCGCCGAGGGCGGGGCGACCTTCCAGCCGCGCGCCGACGTGCTGGCCGTCACCCTGGCGCGGATCAGCGCCGATCTCGGCTCGCGCACGGCCCTCGTCGACCGCCACGTGCAGCAGGGCCGCTTCCTGGTGGACAGCCAGGCGGACGACATCTTCTACCTCAACAAGGGCATGCTCTATGCCAACTACCTGATCCTGCGCGAGCTCGGCCGCGACTTCGAGAGCGTGATCGCAACGCACGGGCTGCAGGCGGTCTGGCGGCAGGCGATCGACAGCCTGCGCTACGCCTCGCAGCTCCAGCCGGCGATCGTGCTCAACGCGCCCGGCGACGACAGCATCTTCGCCAACCACCTCTTCCTCCAGGGGTTCTACATCAAGCGGGCGATCCTGCAGCTCGACGAGGTCGGGCGCGTGCTGAGCGTGCGCGGCTGAGCGGTCCGGCATGGTCAGTCGACCGAGACGCCGAGCCGGCGCATCTTCTCCCAGAGCGTGGTGCGCGAGATGCCGAGCCGCTGGGCGGCCTCCTGGATGCCGCCGGCGGTGGCCTCGAGCGTGCGCTCGATGTGCGCCCGCTCGGCGGCGTCGCGGATCTCGGCCAGGGTCAGCGGCAGCCCATGGTCCGCCACTGCCGGTATCGCCGCTGCGGCGGACCGCGGCTGGGCCTCGGGGAACAGGTCCCGGGCCGTCACCACCTCGCCCTCGGCCAGGGCCACGGCCCGCTCGACCCGGTTCTCGAGCTCGCGCACATTGCCCGGCCAGTCATAGGCCAGGGCCGCGTCGATGGCGTCCGGCGCCACGGCCACCGGCCGCCGGCGCAGCCGCGGCCCCGCCCGCTCGACGAAGCGCCGGAGCAGCGGGCCGATCTCCTCCGACCGCTCGCGCAGCGCCGGCAGCCGCACCGTCACCACGTTGATCCGGTACCAAAGGTCCTCGCGGAACCGCCCGGCCGCCACCTCCGCCTCGAGGTCGCGATGCGTGGCGCAGACCAGCCGGGCGCGAAACCGCAACGGCGACTTGCCGCCCAGGCGGACGAACTCGCGCTCCTGCACCAGCCGCAGGAGCTTGGCCTGCAGCCGGGCATCGAGCTCGCCGATCTCGTCCAGGAAGAGCGTACCCTCGAGCGCCTGCTCAGCGAAGCCGACATGCCGCTCGTGCGCCCCGGTGAAGGCGCCCCTCTCGTGCCCGAAGAGAGCGGAATCGACCAGCTCGGGCGCCAGGGCGGCGCAGTTGACGGCGACGAACGGGGCGGTCCGCCCGCCGCCCGTCGCGTGCAGGAACCGCGCCGCCACCTCCTTGCCAGTGCCGGTCTCGCCGAGCAGCAGGACCGGCAGGTCGAGATCGGCCACCCGCTCCAGCACCCGCCGCGTCGCCCTGGTCGCGGCGGAGAGGCCGAAGCTGGCGAACGGCGTGGCCTCGCCGGCGGCTAGGTCTTCGCGGTCCACGGCCGCCGCCAGCTTGTCCACCACCTCGTCGAGATCGAACGGCTTGGTCAGATAGTCCCGCGCCCCGGCGCGCACCAGCCGCACCGCCTGGTCGACCCCGCCAAAGGCGGTCATGAAGATCGTCGGCACCGCGCCGGCCCGGGCGAAGACGTCGGCCATCAGCCGCTCGCCGTCGGCATCGGGCAGGCGGATGTCGCACAGCACGACGTCCGGCACCTGCCGGGCCACGGCCTCGAGGGCGGCCCGGCCGGAGGTTGCCAAGCGCACGTGCCAGCCTTCGAGCCAGAGCCGCTGCTCGAGCGAGCGGCCGAGGATCTCGTCGTCCTCCACCACCAGCACGAGCCCCTTCCTGGTCATGCCGCCGCCCCCCGGGCGGCGGCGGGCGCGGTCGCCGCCGGCAGGCGGATGGCCACCGACGTGCCGCGGCCCGAGCGGCTCTCCACCTTGAGCCGGCCGCCGATATCCTCGAGGAGCCGGGTCACCAGCCAGAGACCCAGCCCTTTCTGGTCGACCATCGGCGCCAGCCTGGCACCGTCGACGAGAAACGCCAGCACGCTGTCGGGCATGCCGGCGCCGCTGTCGGTGACGACGAAGCGGTGCTCGTCGGCATCCTGCTCGACCGAGAATACGACATCGCCGCCGACGGCCGAGGCCTTGCACGCGTTCAGCAGGAGGTTGAGGAGGATCTGCCGCAGCGCGTCGGCGTCGACGGTCACGGGCCGGAACTCGGACACCTGCCAGGCGACCGTCACCCCGCGGCGGCCGGCCTCGGGCGTGATCAGGAGCCGCAGGTCGTCGAGATCGGCCGCGGTGAACGTGGTCCTGCCGGTCTCGGGCCGGTAGGTGGTCAGCATCGTGTCGGCGACCCGGCCGATCGAGCGCAGACCGCGCTCGATCAGGTCGAGCGTGTCGCCGCGAACCTTCGCGTCGTCGCCGAAGCGGCGCAGGGTGGAGACGGCGTTGAGCAGCCCGGCCAGGGGGTTGCGGACCTCGTGCGCGAGGCCGGCGGCCAGCTTGGCGAGCAGCGCGTTGCGGTCCTTCTCGCCGATGTCGCGCAAGGCAATGGTGCGGGCCGCCTCGGCCTCCAGCCGCGCCTTGACCGCCACTTCGAGCCTGCCGACCTCGGCACTCCAGCGCCGCCCGGCGACGGCCGGTGGGGCGTTGTCTCGGCCGATCGCCTCGGCCAGGCGATCGAGCGGCGCCATCGCCCGGCGGGTCACGGCATAGGTGAGGGCGGCGGCGAGGGCGGCGAGAGCCAGATCGACGACGAGCGCCCAGCGCTCCGCGCGCCGGGCGGAGGCGTGGAGCTCGCTGGTGTCGAGGGCCGCGGCAATCGTCAGCGTGCCGGCATCGAGCGCATAGCGCTTGGCGGCCAGGGCGACCTCGCGCTGGCGGTCGAGGCCGAAGACGAGCTCGTCGTCGGCCGCCGCCGCAACCTCGGCCAGTAGTGCCGCGATCGCCGGATCGTCGAGCGGCTCGCGGGCCAGGGTCACCTCGCCGTCGGGCAGGTCACCGGCGCCGCTCCAGCGCAGGACCAGCAGCTCCTCGACCAGCGCCTCGTGCAGGAAATACTTGTCCCGCAGCCGCGCCTCGACCGCCGCAGCCCCGGCGGGGACCAGCCGGCCGGTCGTATCGGCGAGCGCGTTGAGAAAGATCAGCGCCTTGCTCTCGAGCGCGTTGATCTCGCGCGATTCGAGCACCCGCAACCCGACCTGCGTGGTCAGCAGGGCGACCGCGAACATCGCGATCGCCACTCCCATGGGCAGGGTGCGGCTGAGCGGCCAGCTCGGCCGTCCGGCGGCCGGGGAGTGCGACCGGCCGGCAGCACCGCCGGCCTCGGCCGCTCGCCCGGCAGCGCCGCCCCCCGAGCCCGCCATCCCGGCGCTCACGCGACCAGGACGTCACCGCGAAAGCCGGGGATCAGGCGGTCCTGCCAGAACGCCCCGTAGGCGTTGATCCGGGCCGGCTGCGGCGGCTCGCGCATGATCACGGCCGCGACCCCGGCATGGAGCCGCGGCAGGTAGGCGGTGAACGGCGCATTGGTCTTCTGCAGATGCTCGAGCGTGATCCCCTGCTCGGCGGCGACCGCGGCCAGGGCGTCGACCTGGGCCGGCTGCGGCGCGCCGATCAGGGTCACCGCGGCGATCCGCCAGAGCCCGGCGAGCAGCGCCCAGGTGGCCAGGTCCTGCGTCGTGTCGCTGCCATCGTGGATGACCACGACCCGCGGCTCCTCGGCCTTGCCGCTGCCGGCGAAGAGGGTCGGGCCCGCATGCGCCGCCGCCAGGATGAAGAGCTTGTCCGCCATGCGATCCTCGTAGATCGGCAGGGTGATCTGGGCACCATGGTGGCACCAGCCATCGGTCGGCAACAAGAGAATCTCGCGGCGGCCGGCATCGCGGCCGGGGATCAGGTCGAGCGGATCGCCCTCCTCGTAGACGAGGGTGAACGGCACCGCGCCGTTGTCGGTGACCCTTCGGGTGTCGGCGACGGCGTTGGCGAGGCAGGCCCGGATCCGGTCGCTGGCGGCGGGGATGCGGGCGGTATCCAGGCAGACGGTGTCGATCACCGCGACACCGGTGGCCGGCACGCCCCGGGCTGCGGCCAGCCGCCAGGCGCGCGCGGCGAGCGGCCCGGCATCCGGCCCGATCACCGGGAAGCGCACGGCATCGAAGCCGGGCTCGACGCCGTGCCCCGGCGCCGCGAGCCGTGGCGCCGGCGGCGGCGGGCTGGGCACCACCGCCGGCAACGGCATGGAGACGGGCGCGGGCGCGGGCGCCGGCGCACGCAGCGTCGCCGGCGGCGGGCCGGCGAAGGCGCTGACCGTCGCCGCAGCGGGCTCGGTCGTGCGGTCTGTGGCAGGTTGCGCCGCCGCGCTGGTGCCACCGACGGCAAGCCGGGCCTCGAGCGGCTCCGCCATGCGTGGCAGCACGCCCGCCAGCGCGTCGGCGCGGCTGCGCAGGCGCGCCCCGGAGATGTAGGCCGCCCGGCCGAGCAGGTGGCCGGCCACCGGCATGGTCGCGATCAGGAAGACGATGGTGAGCACGGCCACCACCGTGGCGTCGAGCGAGCCCTTGGCGACCGCGGCCCCGGCCAGCACCAGCCCGGCACCCAGCGTGCCGGCCTTGGTCGCCGCGTGCATCCGCTGGAACGGGTCCGGAAAGCGCAGCACCCCGATGGTCGCCACGACCAGGAAGAGCGTACCGACGATCTTCAGCACGAGGGCGATCAGGGCGGTCATGACGGCGTCCTTTCCTTGCGCTCGAGGAACGCGGCAAATGCGATGGTGGCGAGAAAGGCCACGAGGGCGAGGCCGAGCCCGACGTCGAGGAACTCGCGCCGGCCGGTGGTGACGGCGGTGAGCGCGCAGGCCGCGACCGCGAGCCCGGTCAGCATGTCGAGCGCAACGAAGCGGTCGGCATAGCCGGGACCGAGAACCATGCGGAACGCCGCACCGACCAGGGCTAGCGTCAGCACCGCCAGAAGGACGACGGCCAGGGTCGAGACCATGGCGTCCAGCGAGGCGACGAACGTGGCATCGATCATCCTTCGATCCTCCTGATGAGGCGCTCGAAGCCGTTCTTGATGTCGGCGACGACAACGTCCGCCGACGGGGCATCGAGCACGTGGATGTAGAGCGTGTCGCGCTCCTCGGAGACGTGCAGGGCCGTGGTGCCCGGCGTCAGCGTGACGAGATTGGCGAGCGTGGCGATGCCGAGATCCGTCTTGAGCTCGATCGGCACGGCCACCACCGCGGGCTCCAGGCGACCGGTGGGCAGGATGGCTGCCAGCGCCACCCGGGACGCCGAGGCAACCAGGGCAACCAGAAAGGTGACGAGGAGCGCCAGGAGCGGCCAAAGCCGTCGGCGGAGCATGTAGGGCATGGTCATGGTCGTCATCGGTCGACTCCGTACTGCACGAGCTGCTGCAAGGTCCGGTCTGCGGGTAGGGCTTCGCCCGCCGGCTCCGCCAGCATCACCGGCTCGATGACCGCGTCGGGGAAGACCGCGGCCACGTAGCGGGCGGGCTCGATCAACACCAGGGCCGCCTGGTCCGCGAGGAGCACGAACGGCTGTGCTGCGAGGCCGATGCCGACGGTCACCAGCGCCAGGAGGGCGATCGGGGCGATGATCGTCGCCGGCACCCTCCGCCGGCTCTTGCGCTGCAGGGGGGCCGCCTTCCAGAAGGCCTCCATCCAGATCTTGCCCATCGAGTAGAGGGTCAGGGCGCCGACCAGCAGGGCCACGGCCGCGAGCCAACCGTGGCCCTCGCGGAGCGCCGGCTCAACCACCAGGTACTTGGCCCAGAAGCCGGAAAGCGGCGGCAGTCCGGCCAGCGACAGGGCCGGCACGAGGAAGAGCACGGCGAGCCAGGGATGCGAGCGCAACAGCCCGCCCGAGGCCTTCAGGTTGTCCGTGCCCGAGGCGCGCTGGATGGCGCCGGCCAGGAGGAAGAGGTTCGCCTTCACGACGATGTGGTGGATGATGTAGAAGGCGGCCCCCAGCAGTGCCGCCTGGGTGAAGATGGCGAGCCCCATCAGCATGTAGCCGATCTGGCTGATGATGTGGAACGACAGGATGCGCCGGACGTTCCACTGCACCGCGGCCCCCAGCACCCCGGTCACCATGGTGGCGGCCGCGATCACGGCCAACAGCGTCCGCAGCGTCTCGCCCTCGATCACGAAGAGCAGGGTGAAGACGCGAAAGCAGGCATAGACCCCGACCTTGGTCAGGAGGCCGGCGAAGATCGCCGCCACCGCGAAGGGTGTCGTGTGGTAGCTGGCCGGCAGCCAGAAGAAGACCGGGAAGAGCCCGGCCTTGATGCCGAACGCGGCGAGGAACAGGAGCGCGGCCGCCAGCAGGCCTGGGGTCAGCTCCATCCCCGGCAGGATCAGCGCCAGATCCGCCATGTTGAGCGTGCCCGTGGCGCCGTAGAGGAGGGCGATGGCGATCAGGAACATGATGGTGCCGAAGAAGTTCAGCACCCCGTAGCGGATCGCCCCGTCGATCTGGGCCCGGGTCCGGCCGAGCACGAGCAGGCCCATCGAGGTGATCAGCATCACCTCGAACCAGACGTATAGATTGAAGATGTCCCCGGTCAGGAACGCCCCGTTCACCCCGGCGAGCAGGCCGTGGAACAGCGGGTGGAAACCCGCCCGCTCCTGCCGCTCGCCGATCGTCGCCAACGCGAAGATGCCGACCGCGAGACCGAGCAGGCCGGTGACGGCGACCAGCGCCGCGCTCAGGGGATCGGCGACGAAACCGATGCCGAAGGGGGCCGGCCAGCCGCCGAACTGCTTGGCGACAACCCCGTCCTCGAGCACGCGCCAGAGCAGCCGGAGCGAGACGCCGAAGAGCACCACGAGGCCCAAGAGGCCGAGCTCGCGCTGCAGCCGTGGACTGCGCCAGCAGCAGGCGGTGAGCGCCGCCATGGCGATCGGCACGAGCACCGGCCACAGAAGATCGAGATTGTCGGGCATGTCAGACGCTCCGGCGAATCGGGTCGGCGGTCGGCGCACCCATCGCCTCGGCCGCGGTCATGGCCCGGAGATCCAGCGTGCCGAAGCGGCGATAGGCCATGACGATGAGCGCCACGGCGAAGGCGGTGAGCGCGAAGCCGATGACGATGGCCGTCAGCACCAGGGCCTGCGGCAAGGCATTGGCGGCATCGCTCGCCAGCGCCTCCGCCCCTCGCGGGATCACCGCCGGGATGGGGGTGCCCAGTCGGCCGGCGAGGAAGATCAGGAAGATGGCGCCGTTGGTGAGGAGCGCGAGGCCGAGGATCAGCCGGACGACGTGCCGCGACAGCATCATGTAGAGACCGCAGCCGACATAGGCGGCGATCGCGGTGGCATAGACGAGGGTCATCGCGGCTCCTCCGCGTAGAGACGGAACAGGAAGGCGAGCACGCCACCGACGACGACGAGATAGACGCCCACGTCGAAGGCGATGGTGGTGCCGAGCTTGAGCTCGCCGAAGCCGAGCGGCAGCGTCGCCCACTGATGCCTCAGGAACGAGCCGTCCAGAACGATCCCCGGCAGCCCGCTGCCCAGGGCCAGGACCAGCCCGGCCCCCATCAGCACCACCGGGTGCAGCCAAAGCCGCCGGCGAGCCACCTCGACCCCGCTGGCAAGGGCGAGGATGGCGAAGGCCGCGGCCCCCACGAGCCCGCCGACGAAGCCGCCACCCGGCTCGTTGTGGCCGCGCAAGAGGAGCCAGAGCGAGGCCAGCAGCATGACCACGAAGAAGATGCGCGCCATGGCGGCGAGGATGATGGAGGGCATGGCTCAGCGGTCCCCGGAGAGAGGTGGCAGGGCGGCGGACCGGCCGGTCGGGCGAAGCAGCGCCCAGGCGGCCAGCGCCGCGAAGGCGACGACGGCGATCTCGCCGAAGGTGTCGAGGGCGCGGAAGTCGACCAGGATCACGTTGACCACGTTGCGCCCGTAGGCCTCGGTCAAGCTGGTCTCGGCGAAGTACCGGGTCAGCGTCGCATCGAAGGGCTTGCTGATGATCCAGAGCGTGGCGGTGAACACCGCGGCGGCGAAACCGGCGGCGAGCCCGGCATCGGCCAGCTTCTCGCCGCGCGTTCGCGTGCTCTTGCCGGTCACCGGCAGGCGCAGCAGCACGGCCATGACGATGACGACGAAGAGGGTCTCGACCGCGAACTGGGTCAGCGCCAGGTCCGGGCCGCCGTTCATCAGGAAGACCAGGGCGAGGCCGTAGCCGGCGAGACCCACGGCGACCACCGCGGTGACCAGCGAGGACGTCGTCGCCGCCACCAGCGTGCCGACCACGATCAGTGCTGCGACGACGACCAGATAGGGCCTGAGCGGCTCGGCCGCGACCTCGGGCCAGAGCCCGCCACTGCCGGCCAGGAGACCGTAGGCCAGGAGGCCGGTGACGGCGGCCGCGGTCACCGAGGCGTAGCGGCGCATGTCGCCGTTCTGCAGGATCGCCGTGGTCCGCCGTGCCACCCAGAGGGTGGTGTCCATCACGTGGTCGTAGCCGCGGTCGGCGAGCAACAGGTCGAGTAGCTTCTGGCGCCTGAGAACCGTGTGGATCGGGTCCCAGAGCCAGGCGAGCAGGGCGCCCAGCGCCACCACCAGGACCGACAGGGCGAGCATCGGTGTCAGGCCGTGCCAGAGCTTGAAGGACACGGCGATGGGCGCGCCGTGGATCGCCGAGGCCGCCGGCTGGATCAGGCTCTCCGCCACCAGCCAGGGGGCGAAGCCGAGGCTGATGCCGAGCAGGCCGAGCACCAGCGGCGGCAGGGTAAGGCCCACCGTCTCGCCGTGCTGCACCGTGATCGGCCGCTTGGCCCGGGCGAAGAAGGGGCGGAGCACGATCACCGTGGCGACCGCCACCATCACCGCGTTGACCAGCACGCCCACCATCACCGCGACCACGGTGAAGGAGGAATCGAGCTTGGCCTCGAAGAGGTATTCCTTGGAGATGAAGCCGAGGAAGGGCGGCAGCCCGGCCATCGAGAAGGCGGCCAGGATCGTCGCCAGCGCGGTCAGCGGCAGGGCCCGTGCGAGCCCGCCCAGGCGCTGCAGCCGGGTCACCCCGGTGGCGTGGATGACGATCCCGGCGCAGAAGAAGAGCGTGGCCTTGTAGAGCGCGTGCGCCAGGATGAAGCCGACCACGGCCACCGACGCCACCTCGCCATCGAGGCCGATCAGCATGACGATCGTGCCGAGCGCCGCCACCGTGCTGAAGGCCAGCACCGCCTTGAACTCGGTAGCGCGCAACGCCTGCACCGCGGCCAGGAGCATGGTCAGGCCGCCGAAGCCCACCAGCACCGGACCGAACCAGGCGACCTCGCCGAACACCGGGTCGAAGCGGGCGAGCAGATAGACGCCGAGCTTCACCATGGTGGCCGAGTGCAGATAGGCCGAGGCCGGGGTGGGGGCGGCCATGGCGTTGGGCAGCCAGAAGTGGAACGGGGCCTGCGCCGACTTGGTGAAGGCACCGAGGAGGACGAGCGCCACGATCACCGGCAGGAGCGGGCTCGCAACCAAGGCCGCGTTGTCGGCGACGAGAGCGCTCAGCGAGAACGTGCCGGCGACGATGCCGATCAGGATGATCCCGGCCAGGAGCGCGAGGCCGCCGGCCACGGTGACCAGCAGCGACTGGAGCGCGGCCCGCCGGGCGATCGGGTTGGTGCTGTCGAAGCCGACCAGGAGGAACGAGAGGAGGCTGGTGATCTCCCAGAAGACGAACAGCACGAGCAGGTTGTCGGCCAGGACGGTGGCCAGCATCGCCACCATGAAGAGCTGGATGTAGAGCAGGAACTGGCCACGCGCGAAGGCGGGCTTCTTGTCGAAATAGGCTGCCGCGTAGAGCGTCACGCCGGTGCCGATGCCGGTGATGAGCAGGGCGAAGAGAAGCGAGAAGCCGTCGAGTCGCAGCACGAGGTCGATCCCGAGCGCCGGGATCCACGGCACGACGTCGACGATCGGCGCCACGCCGACCGGCCCGATCGTCTGCCAGAGCCACACGAACAGGGCCGCTGGCACCAGGGCGGCCAGCACCCCACCGATCGCCGGCAGGCGTGCGGCCAGCAGTGGTGCGACGATGGCACCGACCAGACCGGAGAGCAGCATGACGGACAGCGGCACGAGCGAATTCCCTTCCTGACGACCGACACCGTATGATAAGCAAAGGCCATGCCACCTTAGAAAATCGATTTAAATCAGTTTGTTGAAAGAGGTGCCGGCGACGATGTTCGGACTTCCGAACGGCTCGGCCAGGGTCGCGTTCGGTTTTTCGAACCGCGCCGGCGAGGGCCGCCTGGATCTTCGCGTCGCTACATCCAGGAAATCGATCTTGATGCTTGACGCATCGATAGTTGTGGCTAACCTGCTCTCATCGATGGCCTGCTCATCATGGATCCAAGCGTCGCATGCTCACCGCTGCGCAGTTGCGTGCCGCCCGTGCACTCGCCGGGCTCGACCAAAAAGCGCTGGCCGAGCTGTCGGGCCTCTCGGTGCCGACCATCCAGCGCATGGAGGCCAGCGGCGACGCGATCCGCGGCAACGTCGATTCGCTCATGAAGCTCATTGCCGCCCTCGATGCCGCCGGGATCGAGCTGATCGGCGAGGGTCCAGCAAGCCCCGGCGGTGGCCGCGGGGTGCGGCTGAAGGCAGCACAGGCCTCGACCGCGGCGACCGCACACGGAACAACGGCAACGACCAGCGAGGGAGGCGGCGGGTCGAAATGACCGAAGCCGGTGGCGCCAGCCGTCATGAGCGTTGAGATCGTCCTTCTGGCGGTGGCGGGGCTCGTGGCGACCACGGCCCTGGCGGTCCTGCGCAACGGCGATCCTCGAGCGCACAACCTTGTCTATGGCGCCTGCCTCGCCGTCTCGCTCGTGGCGCTGGTCGTGGCCCTGGCCCGACTCACCGGCGTCGCGGCCGCGGCACCCACCCTGGTCCTGCCCCTGGGCGTGCCCTGGATCGGTGCCCGGTTCCAGCTCGACGCGCTGGCCTCCTTCTTTCTCCTGGTCGTCAATCTCGGCGGTGCGGCCGCCAGCCTCTACGGCCTCGGCTACGGCCGCCACGAGACCGCACCCGGCCGCGTGCTGCCGTTCTTCCCGGCCTTCCTCGGGGCCATGAACCTGGTCGTGCTGGCGCACGACGCCTTTACCTTCCTCCTCGCCTGGGAGCTGATGTCGCTGGCCTCCTGGGCGCTCGTGGTCAGCCACCACCGCGACGCCCTCAACACCCGCGCCGGCTACGTCTACCTGGCCATGGCGAGCTTCGGCACGATGGCGCTGCTGCTGGCCTTCGGCCTGCTCGCCGGGCCCACGGGCGCCTACGACTTCGCCGCCATCCGTGCCGCGGACCAGGGCGAGCTCACCGCCGCCCTCGTCCTCGTCCTGGTCATTCTGGGGGCCGGGTCCAAGGCCGGGCTCGTCCCGCTCCACGTCTGGCTGCCGCTTGCCCACCCGGCCGCTCCCAGCCACGTCTCGGCGCTCATGAGCGGCGTGATGACCAAGGTCGCGATCTACGGCTTCGTGCGCATCGTCCTCGACCTCCTCGGCGAGCCCGTCTGGTGGTCGAGCGTGCTCGTCCTCTTCCTCGGCGGTGTCACCGCCGTCATTGGCATCCTCTTCGCCCT
Source organism: uncultured Geminicoccaceae bacterium (assembly GCA_964460465.1). Taxonomy (GTDB): domain Bacteria; phylum Pseudomonadota; class Alphaproteobacteria; order Geminicoccales; family Geminicoccaceae; genus SLRI01. Next base: position 31,157 of record CAYWSB010000042.1, read on the forward strand.
CGTGCAGGCCGACCTGAAGCGGCTTTTGGCCTACAGCACCATCGAGAACGTGGGCGTCGTCTTCGTCGGCCTCGGCCTGGCGCTCGCCTTCGCCGCGAACGGCATGCCCGCCGCCGCGGCGCTGGCGCTGACCGCAAGCCTCTTCCACGTCCTCAACCACAGCCTCTTCAAGAGCCTCTTGTTCATGGGGGCAGGCGCCGTGCTCACCGCCACCGGCGAGCGCGACATGGAGAAGCTGGGTGGCCTGATCCACCGCCTGCCGGTCACCAGCTTCCTGTTCCTGGTGGGGGCTGTCGCCATCGCCGCCCTGCCGCCGCTCAACGGCTTCGCGTCCGAATGGCTGCTCTTCCAGGCCATCCTCTTGAGCCCCGACCTCCCCGACTGGGGGCTCAAGGTCATGGTCCCGGCCGTGGGCGGCATGCTGGCGCTCGCCGCGGCATTGGCCGCGGCCTGCTTCGTCAAGGCGTTCGGGATCACCTTCCTCGGCCGGCCGCGCAGCGCCGCCGCCGCAACGGCCCATGAGGTCGACCGCCACTCGCGGCTCGCCATGGCGGTTCTGGCCGGCCTCTGCCTCGTCTTCGGCATCCTGCCCGGTCTCGTCATCGACGCCCTGGCGCCGGTCGCCGCCAGCCTCGTCGGCGAGGCGATGCCCCGCCAGGCGAGCCAGCCCTGGCTTTCGATCGTCCCCGTCGCCGAGAGCCGCAGCTCCTACAACGGCCTCCTGGTCTTCGCCTTCATCGCCGTGTCGGGCTCGCTCACCGCCTGGGTGGTGCACCGCTTCGCGAGCCACAAGCTCCGCCGCGGCATTGCCTGGGGCTGCGGCTTCGACCAGCCGGTGGCCGCGGGCCAGTACTCGGCCGTGAGCTTCGCCCAGCCGATCCAGCGCGTCTTCGGCCCGCTCCTCTTCCGCTCGCAGGAGACGGTCGCGATGCCGCCGCCGGGCTCGCTCGAGCCGTCGCGGCACGAGCTCGTGCTCAAGGACCTCGTCTGGGACAGCCTCTACGCGCCGATCGCCGGCCTCGTCTCCGGTGCCGCCGACCGGCTCAACGTGCTCCAGTTCCTGACCATCCGCCGCTATCTCAGCTTCGTCTTCGCCGCCCTCGTCGTCCTGCTGCTGGCGCTCGCATTGTGGGCGTGATCGCCGAGCTCCTGGTGCAAGGTGCCCAGATGGCGCTGGTGCTGCTGCTGGCACCGCTGCTGACCGGCTTCGTCCGCAAGGTCAAGGCGCGGCTGCAGCGCCGCCGCGGCGCGTCGCTCCTCCAGCCCTACCGCGACCTCTGGCGGCTCCTGCAGAAGGAAGTGGTGCTGGCCGAGAACGCCTCCTGGCTGTTCCGCGTCGCCCCCTACCTCATCTTCGCCGCCACCTGGGTGGCGGCGGCCCTGGTGCCGACCTTCGCCACCGGCCTCGTCTTCAGCTGGTCGGCCGACCTCATCGCCATCGTGGCGCTCCTCGCCAGTGCCCGCTTCTTCCTCGCGCTGGCCGGCATGGACACCGGCACCAGCTTCGGCGGCATCGGCGCGAGTCGCGAGGTGATGATCGCCTCGCTCGCCGAGCCCGCCATGCTGCTCATGATCTTCACCCTGGCCCTGGTCGCCGGCTCGACCCAGCTCTCGACCATGGCCGCCGTCATCGGCACTGGCGAGATCGGCCTGCGCGTCTCGCTCGGCCTCGCCCTCATCGCCCTCGTCATCGTCGCCATCGCCGAGAACGCCCGCATCCCGGTCGACAACCCGGCGACGCATCTCGAGCTGACCATGGTCCACGAGGCCATGGTGCTCGAATACTCGGGCCGGCACCTCGCGATGATCGAGGCTGCGGCCTTCCTCAAGCTCCTGCTGTTCGTGTCGCTCATCGGCTGCGTGTTCATGCCGGTGGCCCTGGCGACGGCAGGCGCCGGGCCGCTGGCCTACCTCGCCGGGACCGCCGTCTACGTGCTCAAGCTGGCGCTGCTCGGCTTCCTGCTCGCCGTCTTCGAGACCGCCATCGCCAAGATGCGGGTCTTCCGCGTGCCGCAGTTCCTGGGTGCCGCGCTCATGCTGGGGCTGCTCGGCACGCTCCTCCTCTTCGTTTCCCGGAGCCTCTGATGGAGGCCGCGACGCCGATCGTCTCGGGCCTCGTCTTCGACATCGCCCATCTGCTCGCCGGCGGCCTCGTGCTGGTCAGCTTCATGATGCTCTACCAGGACCGGCTCTCGGCCCTGGTCAACGTCTTCGCCCTGCATGCCATGGTCCTTGCCGCCTCGGTCGCCTGGCAGGCCTTCATCCAGGATGCCCCCCACCTCTATGTCACCGCCACCATCGCGCTGGGCTTCAAGGCGCTGGTCATCCCGCTGGCGCTGCACCGGATCATCCGGCAGCTCGGCATCCACCGCGAGATCGAGACCGTGGTCGGCATCGGCCCGACCATGCTCGCCGGCATGGGGCTCGTCGCGCTCTCCATGGCGGTGATCCTCAAGGTCACGGCGGAGGCCGACCCGCTCGCCCGCGAGGACTTGGCGTTCGCCCTCGCCGTCCTCCTCTTGAGCCTCCTGCTCATGGTCACCCGCCGCAACGCCGTGAGCCAGGTCATCGGCTTCATGGCGCTCGAGAACGGCCTGATCCTGGCGGCGACGGGCGCCAAGGGCATGCCCTTCGTGGTCGAGATCAGCGTCGCCTTCTCGGTGCTGATCGCCTTCATCGTCATCGGCATCTTCCTCTTCCGCATCCGCGAGCGCTTCGACACCGTCGACACCGCGGCCCTGGACGAGTTTCGCGGGGACCAGCGGTGAGCGCGGTGGTCGGCATCGACGCCGTGGCGGCCGTCCTCCTCATCCCGCTGGTGGCGGCCGCCCTCATGGCGCTGATCGCCGACTACCGGCTCTCCGCCGGCCTCAACGTCGGCGCCAGCGCCCTGACCCTCGGGGCCGCCCTCTGGCTGCTTCTGGGCGACCGCCCGGAGCCCGGCGCCTACCTGCTCGTCGACGACCTGAACATCGTCTTCATCGTGCTCAACACCTTCGTCGCCTTCACCACCTCGGTGTTCAGCGCCGGCTACATCGCGCACGAGCTGGAGATCGGCCGGCTGACCCCGGCGAAGCTGCGATTCTACCACGCCATGTACCAGGTCATGATGCTCGGCATGAACCTGGCCTTCGTCTCCAACAATATCGGGCTGATGTGGGTGGCGGTGGAGCTGGCTACACTGACCACCGTCCTCATGGTCGGCATCTACCAGACGCACGAGGCGCTCGAGGCCGCGTGGAAATACTTCATCCTCGGCAGCGTCGGCATCGCACTCGCCCTCTTCGGCACCATCCTCTTCTACACGGCGGCCCAGCCGGTGGTCGGCGAAGGCCTCGATGCCATGACCTGGACCGTGCTGATCCGACATGCCCATGCCTTCGACCCGGCCCTGCTCAGCGTCGCCTTCGTCTTCCTGCTGCTGGGCTACGGCACCAAGACCGGCCTCGCCCCGGTCCACGCCTGGCTCCCCGACGCCCACGCCGAGGGCCCGACGCCGATCTCCGCCGTACTCTCCGGCCTCCTCCTCAACGTCGCCCTGTACGCGCTGCTGCGCTTCAAGATTCTGATCGCCGGCAACCCGGAGGCGATCGCGCCCGGCCCGCTCATGGTCACCATGGGCCTGGGCTCGCTGGTCTTCGCCGCGCTGATGCTCTACCGCCGGCGCGACATCAAGCGCTTCTTCGCCTACTCCTCGATCGAGCACATGGGCATCATCGTCTTCGCCTTCGGCATGGGCGGGGCGGTGGCCAGCTTCGCCGGCCTCCTGCACATGGTGATGCACAGCCTGACCAAGTCCGCGATCTTCTTCGCCGTCGGCAACATCGCCCAGGTCAAGGGCACGCAGCGCATGGCCGAGATCCGGGGCCTGACCCAGAGCCACCCGCTCCTCGGCTGGGGCCTCGTCGTCGGCGTCGTGGCCATCGCCGGCCTGCCGCCCATGGGCATCTTCATGAGCGAGTTCCTGGTCGTGACCTCGACGTTCGCGCGCCAGCCGCTGCTGGCCATCCCGCTGGTCCTGGGCCTGCTGCTCGCCTTCGGCGCGCTGCTGCTGCGGGTGACCGCCATGGCCTTCGGCGAGCCCACCGGCGCCTCCGCACCGGCGGCGGCCACGAGCCTGCCGATGGTTGCCCATCTGGCGCTCGTGCTGGTGGCCGGCATCTGGCTGCCACCGCCGCTCGTCGCCTGGTTCCAGAACGTGGCGGGCCAGCTCGGATGACCATCCCGGCTCGGACCACCCCGCATCGGACCACAGCGGCGAGGACCACGCCATGCCGGCCCTGAGCGACCTCCTGCGCGACGGCACGCTCGTCCCCGGCCACCGCCCCTGGCCGCGGATCGAGGTCGGCGCCAGCCGCTGGCGCTTCGCCGTGGCCCAGCTCGCCGAGGGCTTCTGGACGCTGATGGGCCTCTGGGCCGAGTCCGGCCCGGACCACCAGCCGATGGTGCATCTGGCCTTCCGCGACGACGAGAGCGGCGGGCTCGGCATCGCCAGCCTCGCCTGTCCGGACGGCGTCTACCCGGCCGTCAGCCGCTTCCATCCGCCGGCGTCCCGGCTCGAGCGCGCGATCGTCGACCTGCACGGCCTGGCCCCCGAGGAGCTGCCCGACCCGCGCCCCTGGCTCGACCAAGGCAAGTGGGGGGTGCGCCATCCGCTCGGTGCGGCAGGGCAGGGGCCGGACAGCCCGCCGCCCTATGCCTTCCTCGCCAACGAGGGCGCGGCGCTGCATGCGATCCCGGTCGGCCCGGTGCACGCCGGCATCATCGAGCCCGGCCATTTCCGCTTCACCGCCTCGGGCGAGACCGTGGTGCGCCTCGAGGAGCGGCTCGGCTACGTCCATAAGGGCATCGACGGCCTGATGGCCGGGGCCGACCTCGCCGCCGCCGCCCGGCTCGCCGGCCGGGTCTCGGGCGACGCCACCGTGGCCTATGCCTGGGCCTTCGCGAGCGCCGCCGAGGCCGCGATGCCGTCGCGGTAGTTGCCCGCCAGGAACAG
>CAYWSB010000043.1:0-35967 GCA_964460465.1 uncultured Geminicoccaceae bacterium
CGCCCATGCCGACCAGGTTCGAGCGGTGGATGCGCTCGAAGCTCTCGGCGATGACAGCCTTCACGCCCAGGAGGTTGGTGCCCTTGGCGGCCCAGTCGCGGGACGAGCCGGTGCCGTACTCCTTGCCGGCGAAGATGACGAGCGGGGTGCCACGCTGCTTGTAGGCCATGGCGGCGTCGTAGATGGACATCAGCTCGCCTTCCGGCATCAGCTTCGTCCAGCCGCCTTCCTTGCCGCCCGCCAGCTCGTTCTTGAGGCGGATGTTGGCGAAGGTGCCGCGCATCATCACTTCGTGGTTGCCGCGCCGCGAGCCGTAGGAGTTCCAGTCCTTCCTTTGGATCTGGTAGCCCTGCAGGTATTCGGCGGCGGGGCTGTTCTGGGCGATCGAGCCTGCCGGGCTGATGTGGTCCGTGGTGATCGAATCGCCGAGGATGGCGAGCACCCGCGCGTCGGCGATGTCGGGCACCGAGGCTGGAGCTTCCGCCGGCATCCCCTCGAAGTAGGGTGGCAGGCGGACATAGGTGCTGCCGTCGTCCCAGTCGTAGGTCATGCCGCTGTCGCCGCTGCCGATCGCGGCCCAGTGCTCGTCGCCGGCGAAGACGTCGGCGTAGCTGGTCTTGAACATCTCGGCGGTGACGGCACTCCTGACCACCGCCGCCACCTCGGCCTGCGACGGCCAGACGTCCTTCAGGAAGACCAGCTCGCCGTCCCTGCCCTTGCCCAGAGGCTCCTTGGTGAGGTCGCGCAGCAGCGTGCCGGCGAGCGCGTAGGCGACGACCAGCGGCGGCGAGGCCAGGTAGTTGGCCTTGACCTGCGGGTGGACGCGGCCCTCGAAGTTGCGGTTGCCGGAGAGCACGGAGCCGACGACGATGCCGCCCTCGTCGACCGCCTCGGCCACGGCGTCGGGCAGCGGGCCCGAATTGCCGATGCAGGTGGTGCAGCCGTAGCCGACGAGATCGAAGCCGATGGCGTCGAGATCGTCCTGCAGCCCGGCGGCGGCCAGGTAGTCGGTGACGACCTTGGAGCCGGGGGCGAGCGAGGTCTTGACCCAGGGCTTGGGCATCAGGCCCAGCGCCCGCGCCTTGCGGGCGACGAGGCCGGCCTGCAGCATGACGCTGGGGTTCGAGGTGTTGGTGCAGCTCGTGATGGCGGCAATGACGACGTCGCCGTGGCGGAGCTCGGCGTTCATGCCCTTGATCGGCTGCGCCTTGTCCTCGGGCACGTCGCCGCGGAGCGCCGGCAGGGCCTTCTTGAAGCTGTCCCTGACGTCGGGCAGGACGACGCGGTCCTGCGGCCGCTTCGGGCCGGCGAGGGACGGCACCACGGATGCGAGGTCGAGCTCGAGCACGTCGGTGAAGACGGGGTCGGGGAGGTCGTTCGACCGCCACATGCCCTGCGCCTTGGCATAGGCCTCGACCAGCCTGATCCGCTTCTCGTCGCGGCCGGTGAGGCGGAGATAGTCGAGGGTCACCTCGTCGATCGGGAAGAAGCCGCAGGTCGCACCATACTCGGGTGCCATGTTGGCGATGGTCGCCCGGTCGGCGAGCGGCAGCTCGCCCACGCCGGGGCCGAAGAACTCGACGAACTTGCCGACCACGCCCTTGGCGCGCAGCATCTGCGTGACGGTCAGGACGAGGTCGGTGGCGGTGGTCCCCTCGGGCAGCTTGCCGGTCAGCTTGAAGCCCACGACCTCGGGCAGCAGCATGGAGACGGGCTGGCCGAGCATCGCCGCCTCGGCCTCGATGCCGCCCACCCCCCAGCCGAGGACGGCGAGGCCGTTGACCATGGTGGTGTGGCTGTCGGTGCCGACCAGGGTGTCGGGATAGGCCACCTCGGTGTTGCCGTCCTTGGCGGTCCAGACGACCTGGGAGAGGTTCTCGAGGTTGACCTGGTGGCAGATGCCGGTGCCGGGCGGGACGACGCGGAAATTGTCGAAGGCCCCCTGGCCCCAGCGCAGGAAGGCGTAGCGCTCGCCGTTGCGCTGGTACTCGAGCTCGACGTTGCGCCTGAAGCTGTCGCGGCCGCCGAAGCTGTCGACCTGGACGCTGTGATCGATGACCAGATCGCAGGGGCTCAAGGGGTTGATCCTGGCCGGGTCGCCGCCGAGCATGACCATGGCCTCGCGCATCGCGGCCAGGTCGACCACGGCCGGGACGCCAGTGAAGTCCTGCATCAGCACGCGGGCGGGCCGATAGGCGATCTCCTGGTCGGAGCGCCGATGCTCCAGCCAGGCGGCCGCGGCCTTGATGTGCTCGACGGTGACGGTGCTGCCGTCCTCGAAGCGCAGCAGGTTCTCGACCAGCACCTTGAGCGAGAACGGCAGGCGCGAGAGGTCACCGAGCTGCCGCGCGGCCTCGGGCAGCGAGAAGTAGTCGTAGCGGGCGCCGTCGACATCGAGCGAGCGCCTGACCTCGAGCGTATCGTGTCCACAAACCCGCACCGTCCCTCTCCCTCCGCTTGGCCCGGCCATCCGTGGCCGGTCTTATAGGACCGCCCCTGCCCGATCGAAAGGCGTCCAGGTGTCTCAGCCCGGCCGCCGCCCAAGGCGTTTCGGCCATCGCACCGGCGCGGCTCAGCGGGTCACCATATCGGGAATCGGCCGGCCAGCGAAGTGGGCGTCCAGATTTTCGATGCAGCGAAAGCCCATGGCGTTGCGGGTCTCGAGCGTGGCGCTGCCGATGTGCGGCAGGAGGAAGGCGTTGGGCAGGTCGAGATAGCGTCGGTCGAAGGCCGGCTCGTTCTTGAACACGTCGAGGCCGGCGGCGAACAGCCGCCCGGCGGCCAGGGCGTCGATCAGCGCGTCGTCGTCGACCAGCGTGCCGCGGGCCGTGTTGACCAGCACCGCGCCGTCCGGCAGCAGCCGCAGCCGTTCCGCGTCGATCATGTTCTGGTTGGCCGGTGTCGCCGGGCAGTTGAGCGACAAAAAATGGCTGACCGGCAACATGGTTTCCAATGCCTTATGGTATGTGGCACCCTGCTCCAGCTCGGGGTCGAGCCGGGCACGGTTATGGTAATGGATCATCAAGCCAAAGGCGCGGGCACGGGTCGCGAGGGCGCGGCCGATGCGGCCCATGCCGACGATGCCGAGATTGCGCCCTTGCAGGCCCCGCCCGAGCAGCTCCGTCGGAGTCCAGCGCTGCCAGTCGCCGCGCCGCAGCATGGCCTGGGATTCCGGCACCCGGCGGCCGGCGGCGAGCAGGCAGAGCATGGCGATGTCGGCGGTGGCCTCGGTCAGCACGTCGGGCGTGTTGGTGACGATGATGCCGGCCCGTGCCGCGGCGGCCACGTCGATGTGGTCGTAGCCGACCGAGAAGGTGGCGATGATCTTCAGCCGCTCCGGCAGGGCGGCGATGACGTCGGCGCTCCAGCGCTCGGTCGAGCAGGTGAGGACGGCGTCGACCTCGGCGGCGCCGGCGATCAGGTCCCGGTCGTCGAGCACCGCGTCGGTCTCGTTCCAGCGGACGTCGTAGTTGCGGCGAAGGCGCGCCTCGACCGCCTCCGGCAGGCGGCGGGTGACGAAAACCACAGGGCTTCCCGGCATGGCTCTGCTCTCCATCGAGACCGCGCACTATCTGTTGCGCTGGAACACTATCGGCCCTCGGCCGCCCGGCGGCCTTCGCCTGCCCGGCCGCCCGCATCCTAGCGAAGAATGGATCGATTGATGAAGACCGCAAGCTCCGTCAGCTGCGCTTCGCCGGCCGTCCGCGGTCCCGCCGTCCGCGGGCCCGCCGCCCTCGGGCTCGCCGTCCTGGGCGTGGGCCTGCTCGCGGCGCAACCGGTGGCGGCCGCGGTCGAGCTCCTGTCGCACCGGGCGGCCTACCGGCTGAGCCTCGCCGAGGGGAGCCGCGGCACGACCGGGGTCACCGACGTGCGCGGCGGGCTGGTCATGGAGTGGCGGGATTCCTGCGAGGGGTCGATCAGCACCCAGCGCCTGGGCTTCGTCGCCAGCATGGGCGACGGCCCCGACTTCAGCTACGACGTCCGCTTCTCGAGCTGGGAGTCGCGGGACAACCGACGGCTGCGGTTCACCGTGCGCTCGTTCGACGGTGGCGAGTTGTTCGAGGAGTACCAGGGCGAGGCGGTGCTGGACGAGGCGGGTGGTGGCCGGGCCGCATTCGCCAAGCCGTCCGGCGAGGCGATCGTCCTGCCGTCGGGGACGCTGTTTCCCACCGAGCACATGCGCCGGCTGATCGAGGGGGCGGAGCAGGGTTCCGTGGTCGTCAGCCACGACGTGTTCGACGGCTCGGGCATCGAGGGGCTGAGCCGGGTCACCGCCGTGATCGGCCGGGCGCGCCCGATCGAGAGCGAGGCGGATGCGAGCGGCAAGCAGCGCTGGCCGGTCAGCCTCGCCTATCACACGGTGGGTGGCGCCGACGACCTGCCGAGCTTCGAGCTCACCTTCGAGCTTTCCGAGCGCGGCGTGCTGCACGACCTCGTGCTCGACTACGGCGATTTCGCGCTGCAGGCCGAGCTCGAGCAGCTCGACACCTTCGAGGCGCCGCGCTGCCCCTGAGGCTGTCCGGCCGGAGGACAGCGCCGGCCGTTGCCGGTCGCGGTCGCCCGCCCTGCCGCGCTCATTATGACCCAGGTCACAGATCAGGCCGAGATCGGCGCCTATCCCAGGACTACAGTCGCCACATCGAGGGCGGTCAGGCACCAGGGAGGGTTCGATGGCACCGGTTCAGGGCGAGATTGCCGGCACGATCCTGGGCATGCAGCCGCGTTTCCTCGTTCTCGTCCTGGTCTCGGCGCTGGGCTACGCGATCGCCACGATCGGCATGAAGCTGGCCTCGTCGTCGCTGACGGCTCTCGCCGTCGGGCTGGTCGTGCTGGGCTTCGTCGCGGCGACGCTGGCCGAGGTCAGCCTGCTGCGCAAGGCCGATCTCGGGGTGATCTACATCACCATCGTCGGCGCCGAGACCCTGCTGGTGCTGAGCTTCGCCGCCCTGATCGGCGAGGGGCCGGACCTGCGCACCCTGGCCGGCGCCGGCCTGGTCGTCGCCGGGATCGCGCTGGTCTCGGCGTAGTGGCTTCGCCCCGGGTGGCGTTCAGCGGCCGGCCAGGTCGCGGCCGAGCCAGGCGGCCCCGCGCACGCCGGAGCTGTCGCCGAAGACCGGCGGCAGGAGCCTGGTGTCGACCCGGTCGGAGAAGACGTAGTGCGGGAGCAGCGGCGGCACGGCGGCGTAGAGCCGCTGGATGTTGGAGACGCCGCCGCCGAGCACGATGACCTCGGGGTCGATGATGTTGATGACGTGGGCGAGGCCCCGGGCGAGCCGGTCCGCATGGCGGTCGAGGGTGGCCGTCGCCACGGGATCGCCGGCATCCGCGGCCGCGACGATCGCGGGGCCGGGGAGCTTCTGACCGGTGACCCGCTCGTGGTCGGCGGCCATGCCCACCCCCGAGCACCAGGTCTCGATGCAGCCCGAGAGGCCGCAATAGCAGGCCGGCCCGGGCCGCTCGTCGTCCCGGGGCCAGGGCAAGGGGTTGTGGCCCCATTCGCCGGCGATGGCGTTGGCGCCCCGGAGCACCCGGCCGCCGACGACGATGCCGCCGCCGACCCCGGTGCCGAGGATGACGGTGAAGACGATGTCGGCCCCGGCCCCCGCCCCGTCGGTCGCCTCCGAAAGGGCCAGGCAATTGGCGTCGTTGGCGAAGGCGACGGGGCGGTCGAGCCGGGCCATCAGGTCCCGGTCGAGCGGGCGGTCGTTGAGCCAGGTCGAGTTGGCGTTCTTGATCAGGCCGGTCGCGGGCGAGATGGCCCCCGGATGGCCGACGCCGACGGTGGCCCGCGTGCCCAGCTCCCGCTCGACCTCGGCGACCATGGCCGCCATGGTATCGAGGGTGGCGTCGTAGTCGCCGCGCGGCGTCGACCGCCGGCGCCGGACCAGCTCCCGGCCGGCCTCGTCCAGCGCCACGATCTCGACCTTGGTCCCGCCGAGATCGATGCCGATCGCCACCGTCATCCCCGCCTCCCCTCGCCTCTTGCCGTCGACCCTCGAAAGACCTCGTAAACGCTGTGCGGTAGCTTTAGAAGCCCTGCCGGACGCTCGGTGCAGGAGGGTGCCAATGGTCAAGCTGGTGCAGGTCGGCCTCGGCGGCTGGGGCCGCGACTGGGCCAAGGTGGTGCTGCCCGCGGTGCCGGGGCTCGAGGTGGTGGCCCTGGTCGATGCCGACCCGGCGATGCGGGCACTCGCCGCCAGGAGCGTGCCCCTGCCCGAAGACCGGCTCTTCGCCTCGCTCGACGAGGCGGTGGCGCGCACCCGCCCCGAGGCGGCGCTGGTGGTCGTGCCGCTCGCCGCGCACGCGGCGGTGACCGAGGCGGCGCTCGGGCATGGTCTGCACGTCCTGGTCGAGAAGCCGTTCACCGAGACGCTGGCCGAGGCCCAGGCGCTGGTGGCCCTGGCCGAGGCCCGCGGGCTGCATCTCATGGTCAACCAGAACTACCGGCACTTCCCGGCACCCCGGACCTTCCGCCGGCTGGTCGCGGCCGGCGAGCTCGGCCACGTGGCGGCGATGGCGGTCGACTTCTGGAAGATGTACGACGAGAACTACCGCTATTTCTTTCTCGCCGAGCCGCTCCTGTCCGACATGGCGATCCACCATTTCGACCTGATGCGCTTCATCCTCGACGACGAGCCGGTGGCGGTGAGTGCGATGAGCTGGAGCGAGCCCGAGACCCCGTACGAGGGGCGGCCCGGGGCGGCAGCGCTGATCCGCTTCGAGCGCGGCGTCGTCGCCAGCTATCGCGGCACCTGGATCAGCCGCGGCCCGGACAGCGTCTGGGGGGCCGACTGGCGCATCGACGGCAGCCGAAGGGCGGCGCTCGGCACGTTTCGCGGCAACCAGGGCGACCGGCGCGGCCTGGATCGGGTGACGCTCTACAGCGCCGCCGACCAGCCCGCGCCGGCCGAGCTCGACGAGTTGCCGCTCACCGACCGGGCGGGAGCGCTCGCCGCGTTTCGCGACTGGGTGGCCTCCGGCACGGCACCGGCCGGCCTCAGCACCGGCCGGGACAACCTGCTGAGTCTGGCGTTGATGCACGCGGCGATCCGCTCGGCGGCCGAGGGCGGCCGGCTGGTCGCCGTCGCGGAGGTCATGCCCAAGGAGGCCAAGCCATGACGGACACGCCCCGTGTGACGGTGTGGAACGAGTATCGCCACGAGCATGCCAATCCCAGGGTGGCGGAGATCTACCCGCGCGGCATCCACGAGGCGGTCGCAGCACCCCTGCGCGCCGTCGGGCTCGACGTCGCCACCGCAACACTGGACGAGCCGGAGCACGGGCTGAGCGAGGCCCGGCTCGCGCGCACCGACGTGCTGGTCTGGTGGGGCCACAAGGCGCATGGCGAGGTCGCCGACGCGATCGTCGCCCGGGTGCACGCCCGGGTGCTCGGCGGCATGGGGCTCGTGGCCCTGCACAGCGCCCATTTCTCCAAGATCTTCAAGACGCTGATGGGGACGGGCTGCGACCTCAAGTGGCGCGAGGCGGGCGAGCGGGAGCGCCTCTGGGTGGTCGATCCGAGCCATCCCATCGTGGCCGGCCTGCCCGAGCAGATCGTCCTCGAGCAGGAGGAGATGTACGGCGAGCATTTCGACATCCCGCCGCCGGACGAGCTCTTCCTGGTGAGCTGGTTCAAGGGTGGCGAGGTGTTCCGCTCGGGCTGCACCTGGCGGCGCGGCCAGGGCCGGGTCGCCTATCTCCGGCCGGGCCACGAGACCTATCCCACCTACCACAACGCCCAGATCCAGATGCTGATCCTCAATGCCGTGCGCTGGGCCGCGCCGGTCGACGCGGCGACACCCCGGCGCGGCAACCAGGCCCCGCTCGAGCCGCTCGGACCAGGCTGAGCCGGCGGCGCGGCGCCATGCGCGGCGGCCTGCCGGTCCTGCTCGGAGCGCTCGTGGCGGGCGGTTGCGCCGCCGCCGTCGAGCTCGACATGGCCGCACCGCCGACCTACGGCACCGTCACCCTCGAAGCCGGCTTCATGCCCGACCCGCACATCGTCGCGGTCGATGCCGGCGGCCCCGACGCGACACCCGATCTCGGCGCCGGCTGCATCGGCCGGGTCAACGCCGCCGCACCCGACGTCGACCTTTTCTACACGGGCGGCGACTACCGCCTGACGATCTACGTGCGCAGCGACGCCGACACGACGCTGGTCGTCAACGCACCCGACGGCTCCTGGCACTGCAGCGACGACGACGACGGCCGGGACCCGCTCCTGTCGTTCGGCCGGCCGCGGACCGGGCTCTACTCGATCTGGGTCGGCACCTATGGCCGCGCGCTGGCCTCCGCCCTTCTGCACATCTCCGAGCGCGATCCGCGCGGCCGCGGCGACCGCACCCCGGTCGCCGGCGACATCGTCACCGGCAGCGGCTTCTTCGTCACCGCGAAGGGCCGGCTCGTCACCAACGCCCATGTCGTCGAGGGCTGCCGGAGCATCGAGATCGGCGGGCACGGGGCGGCGCGAGTGGTCACCGCCGACGCCGCGGCCGACCTCGCCCTGCTCGAGTTCGTGCCGGGGGCGGGCCGCACGGCTGCGGTGCCGGTCGCGGTCCTCAGCTCGGTGCCGCCCCGCCTCGGCGCCGACGTGGTGCTGCTCGGCTACCCGCTGTCGCATCTCCTCGACGGCTCGCTGAACGTCACGACGGGTGTCGTCAGCGGGCTTGCCGGCCTCGCCCGCGATCCGCAGCGGTTCCAGCTCACCGCCCCGCTGCAGCAGGGCAACTCCGGCGGCCCGGTCCTCGACGAGGCCGGGCTGGTGATCGGCGTCGCCGTGGCCAAGCTCGACGAGATGGCCGAGCTCGAGCGCTCCGGCTCGCTGCCGCAGAACATCAATTTCGCCATCCGCGCGAGCGTGGTCGTCGCCTTCCTGGACCGCGCCGGCGTGGTCGCGAAGACGGCACCCGGCGGGCCGGCCCTGTCGCGGACGGCGATCTCCGAGCGCGGTGCCGCGTTCACCGTGCAGGTGCGCTGTGCAACGTGAGACTGATGCCGGACGGCCTGCCGCGCGGCACGCGGCCCGTCAGCGAGGGGGAGGCAGGGCGATGGGCCAGGGGTGGCGGGCGGGGGTGCTGTCGGGGGCGCTGCTGGTGGCCGGCATCGGCTGGCCGGGCCGCGACGCGGCCGCGGTCGATGCGAGTTGCACGACGCGGCAGGAGTGCGAATCGCTCTGCGCGCAGCAGCAGGAGCGGCTCAACCGGCAGCAGCGGGGCATGGCCTACCAGTGCACGGTCACCGCCGGGCCGCAGGTGATCGTCGAGGAGGAGAGTGGGGAGACCAACGTGAGCGGCCGGTTCGTCTGCCTGTGCACGCCCGGCGGCGCCGGGGCGGCGGGCGGTGGCGACGGCGGCGCCGGTGCCGGCCGTCCCCCGATCATCGTGCTGCCGGGCGGCGGCGGCGGGCGGCCGGTGCCGATGCCGCCCGGCTCGCCCCTCGACGTCTGCCTGCGCGACGCCCGGACGAAGCACGCCGAGTATCTGAAGGAATGCCCCGGCTCGGCCGACCCGGCGGCGTGCGGGCAGGCGGCCGAGTCCTTCCGCATCCGCGACGAGGCGGCCTGCATGAACCACCACGGGCGACGCCTGCGGGGCTTCGACCGGCTGCAGCGGTGACCGGTGCCCCTCAGGCCGCCGGCGTTTGCCCCTGGCCCGGCGTCGCGACGAACCACATGGAGGCGTAGCTGTCGCCGTGGCTGTCGAAGACGGCGATCTCCCTCGCCATGCCGTCGAGCACCTCTGCCAGCGCCGGCGTGGCACCGGGGCGCAGGGTCGGAAGGCGGTCGCGCAGCGGCGCGTAGTAGGCCTGCCAGTCGCTCGGCGGTGCCCGGTGGACGGCGAGGACGGTCCAGCATGCTGCGGCGATCTCGGCGGCGACATCCGCCTCGGTCGCCATGGCCGGGTACTCGCCGGCCCAGAAGCGGCGCGCCGCCTCCCGCGGCTGGTCCGTCGTCCAGACGACGTCGCTGAAGGCCAGCACGCCTGACGGCTTCAGCAGCGGGCGCCAGGCCGCGAGCGCCGCCTGCCGGCCGATGTTGTAGATCGCACTGTCGGACCAGAGGAGGTCCTGGCTCGCCTCGGCCAGCGGCGGCCGGGCCATGTCGGCCTCGAGCGTCGCGACCGCGAGGCCCTCGGCCCGGGCCTGGGCGGCGAGACGGGCGAGGAAGCCGGCGTGGAGGTCGACGGCGGTGAGCCGGGCCGGCACGAGGGCGCGGGCCAGGAACAGGGTCGAGCTGCCCGCACCGCAGCCGAGGTCGGCCACGGCGGGGGCGGCCGGCAGGCGGCCCCTGACAAGCGCCAGGACCGCCTGCCGGGTGGCGTCGGTGGTCGGCCCGAGCTGCGTCAGGCCGTCGAACAGCGTGGCGTAGGCGTCGGCGATCGCGGCGTCGCTGATGGCGGGTGCGGCGTCGCTCATGCCGGCTTCAGCCGCGGAAGCTGCTCACCCATTGGCCGACCGCGTCGAGCAGTCCCTTGCCGGTCTCGAGCGGGCGGGTCGGATCGAAGGTCCAGCCGACCATGGAGGCGTCGTAGAGGCGGACATCGTCGAGCTCCAGCACCTCGCTCAGGACGAACCAGTTGGTGGCCGCCCAGTGGCCGGTGTTGCAGTAGCTCACGACGGTGTCGACCGCGCCGTTGGTCACGCTGTCGGGAACGATGGCGGCGATCTCGTCCTTCGGGCGGATCCGGCCGTCGGCGGTGAAGAACAGGCCCTGGTCGAGGCCGAGGGAATCCGGGAGCCGGCCGGGCGCCCTGGCGGGGCCGGCCTTCTCGGCGCCGAAATACTGCTCGGCCGGGCGGGCGTCGAGGCGCAGCACGCGCGGATCGTCGAGCGAGGCCTCGACGTCGCCGGTCTCGATCAGGAGCTCCGGCCGGGGCTCGGCGACGAAGAGGGTGGGCTCGGGCGTGCGGTTGCCGGCGATGACAGGCCGCTCGCCATCCTCGACCCAGCCGCGAAAGCCGCCGTCGAGGATGCTGACCGCATCGTGACCGAGATAGGCGAAGGTCCAGTAGACCCGGGCGGCGGCACCGAAGTCGCTGGCGTTGTCACCGCTGTGGACGACGATGACATGGTCGTCGTTGTCGATGCCGAGGCCGGAGACGAGCGCCTCGAGCACGGCGATGTCCGGGGTCATGCCGACCACGCCGTCGCGCTCGGTGCGCCAGCCGGCCTCCTGGTAGCTGGCATGGACGGCCCCCGGGATGTGCGCCTCGGCATAGGCCGCGGCATCGCCGCCGCGGATGTCGAGGACGACCAGGCCCGGCCGGTCCAGATGGGCCTCGAGCCAGTCGGCGTCGACCAGCGGGCCGGGGTGGTCGATCGCGGCCAGGGCCGGGGTGGCCAGGGCCAGGCCAGCGGCGAGGGCGAGGGCGTGGCGGTGCATGTCGAGCCTCCAGACGGAAATCGCTGGATGCACAAGTAGGCGCGGCTAATTCATCTTCAACACAAATTATCGATGTTAATTCACTCCGCCACGCCGACCATCCACCGCGTGATGGCCTGGCGGTAGGCGTCCAGATGGGCGACGGCCCAGCTCTCGAGATCCCAGGGCTCGCCCGAGGGCTGCATCATGGGCACGTGCTCGAGCGGCAGGAACACCCAGGCGGCGAGGCTCGCTCCGTGGCTCGCCACGGTGAGCCGGCGGGCGTGGTATTCCTCGTCCTCGAAGTGGTTGATGCGGCGGATGCAGCGGCGCGACGGACGACAGAGCAGGCGGCCGGCGACGCTCGCCGCCGGGTCCGCGACCAGGACCGGGTAGGAGGCCTGGGCGGCACGCTCGCGCCGGAAGCCCCCGAGCGTGGCGGGGCGCAGCTCGTGCGGCAGGACGCGGCGGTCGAGGACGCGCTCGAGCACCTCGTGGTGCATAAGGGTGCCGAAGAAGAAGAGGTGATCGCGGCCGGCCGCCGTCTCGGGGATCAGGGCGGCGTCGGACTGGGCTGCGGCTGGCGCGAGGACACGGGCGGCGAGGGTCATAGGCGTGCTCCCTCGGGGCGGTTTCCCCGGGCGGCGGACGACCTCTGGCGATGGCGGCACATAGCAGAGCCGTGCCGGCTTGTGAACCGCGGGCTCAGAAGACCGCCTGCGGCAGGCCGAGCTTGGCCCGGGCGAGGGCGGCGAGGTCGCCGGGGCGGACGTCGCGCGGGACCGCGAAGCGCTCGGCCCGGACCATCCGGCCCTCGGCGTCGAGGATTGCGGTCATGCCCCAGAGGCCGGTCAGGGTCCGGCCGGGAAAGCCGAAGCGCAGGTCGTGGAGCAGGAGCTCCTGGCCGTTCGCGGGGTTGCCTTCGTGCGGCTGCAGGGCGGCGTGCAGCGGGCCGCTGGCGAAGGTCCGGTAGATGCGGCCCTCGCGGGTGCCGTCCAGGGCGGCGATCCGGGCCTCGGCCGCGCGGTCGCGGGGCACCTCGGTCCAGGCGACCGGCTGCGGACGCAGCGTGGAGACGAAGCCCACGAGATGGGCGTCGGGGGTCACGGCGACGAGCCGGCGCAGCCAGGGCGAGAACAGGGTGGTGTAGGCGTGCACCTCCGTGGCGGAAATGTCCCGGGCGGCGAGGTCGGCCCTGGCCAGCCGCTCGGCCTTGAGGTTCTGGCCCCAGCCGAGGCCGACATAGAGGGTCGAGACCGCGAGCGCGGCCAGCACGAGGTGCCGGGCGGCGCCGGTGTGCGCCCCCTTGCGCAGCGCCCAGACGAGTGCTGCCAGCAGGATCAGGGTGTAGACCGGGTCGATCACCGGCACCGCCGGCACGCCGAAGCGGGCGTCGCTGAACGGCATCAGGATGGCGGTGCCCCAGTGGGTGGCGAGGTCGAGCAGCGGGTGGGTCACCAGCACCAGGAGCCAGAACAGGTACCAGCGGCCAAAGGGGGCGGCGGCACCGCGCCAGCGGTCGACGGCCCAGGCCAGGGCGGCGAGCGGCAGGCCGGCCACGGGCCCGAAGAAGAGCGAGTGGGTGATGCCGCGATGGTAGTGCCAGTAGTCGACGCTGCTGCCGCCCTCGCCCAGGAAGATGTCGAGGTCGGGCAGGATGCCGCCGAGAAACCCCAGGGCCATGGCCTTGGCGCCGATGCGGCGGCCGAGCACGGCATGGCCGACCGCGGCGCCGAGCACGCCTTGCGTCACGATGTCCAAGCGCTGTTCCCCACCGCCACTGGTCCGATCGTTGACATGGGGGCCGGGCGCGGATTGTCGAGCCGGACGACTGGCACCGGGCGGCAGGCCGCGCTATCGACGGTCGCGGCAGAGGCTGGTCGGGGTGGTGCGTTGACGATCCGGGGAATCCTCTTCGACAAGGACGGCACGCTGATCGATTTCCGCGCCACCTGGCTCGCCGCCTATCGCGGTGCGGCGGCCGAGCTGGCGCTGCGGGCCGGGCTGGATCCCGGCTTCGCGGCGGCGCTCCTGGGGCGGTCGGGCTACGATGCGGCCAGCGACAGCTTCGCCGAGACGAGCCCGCTCCTGTGGGCGACCAACCGGGCGATCGCCGAGGCGTGGGCGGCGGAGCCCGAGCTTTCCGGCCTCGCCGAGGCGGTTGCCGTGGCCGAGGCGCATTTTGCCGACGAGACGCGCTATCCGCCGGTGCCGGTGGGCGATCTCGGCGCCTTGCTCGCCCGCCTGCGGGCGCGCGGGCTCGGCCTCGGGGTGGCGACCATGGACACCACGGCCAAGGCGCGGGCGATGCTGGCCGGGCTCGGCATCGAGGCGGCGCTCGACTTCGTCACCGGCTACGACGGCGGGTTCGGCGAGAAGCCGGCACCCGGCATGGTGCACGGGTTCTGTGCCGCCGTGGGCCTCGAGCCGGCCGAGGTCGTGGTGGTGGGCGACACCGCCGCCGACCTTCTGATGGCCCGGGCGGCGGGGGCGGCGCTGGCCGTCGCGGTGCTGACCGGGGCCACGCCACGGGCGATCCTCGACCGGCACGCCGACCGGGTCATCCCGAGCGTGATGGCGATCGAGGCCCTGCTCGACGCCGGCTGAGGATTGCCGCTTCGACGTCGGCGCGAGCTGTGCTCGACGGGGGGTCGCAGTCGCCGCCGGAAGGGCTGGGTCCATGTGCTGGAGCGTTTCGGCGACGATCGGGGTGATGGCCGTGGGGGCGGTCGCCACGGTGGTCACCGTCCGGCGCCGCGACCCGCCGGTGGTGCCGCTGGCGCTCGGCTCTTTCACGCTGATGGAGGCGGGCAGCTCGCGAGCTTCCCGGTCGTGGGTGCTTGTGGTCATCCGCTCAACCAGGCGCTGACGCTCCTGGCCTATCTGCACATCGCCTTCCAGCCGCTCTTGCTCAACGCCTTTGCCCTCGAGCTGGTCGCGGCCGAGACCAAGGCGCGCGTCCGCTCCTGGGTGCTCGCCGCGGCGGGGCTGGCCACGCTGGTCATGCTGCTCCAGCTCTACCCGTTCGCCTGGGCCGGCACCTGCCGGCCGGGCCTCGCGCTCTGCGGCCCGGCGCTGTGCACGGTTCCGGGCGAGTGGCACATCGCCTGGCAGGTGCCCTACAACGGCCTGCTGGTGCCGGTCGAGCGCGTGCTCGGCACCTGGTTCGGCCTGCCGACCTACATGGCCGCACTCTTCCTCCTGCCGCTCACCTACGGCGCCTGGCGGTTCGCGCTTTTCCATCTCCTGGCCGGCCCGGTCCTGGTGAGCCTCGTCGTCACCCGCGATCCCAACGAGATGCCGGCGATCTGGTGCCTGTTCTCGGTGGGCCTGATGCTGATCAGCCTCAGCCTCAGCCCCGGGCTCCGGGCGCGGGTCAGCCGGCCGGGCGGCTGGGGGCGGCGGGCGGCAGTGGCCTGAGCCGGCATGCGGCTCAGCGTCGGGGCTCGACCAGATCCCAGCGATTGCCGAAGGGATCGCGGAAGACGGCGACCTTGCCGTAGGGCTCCTGGCGCGGCGGCTCGACGAAGTCGACGCCGGCGGCGGTGAAGCGGGCGTGGTCGCGGTCGAAGTCGTCGGTGTGCAGGAAGAGGAAGACCCGGCCGCCGGCCTGCCGGCCGATGGCCCGCTCCTGCTCGGGCGAGGCGGCGCGGGCGAGGAGCAGCGAGGTCCCGTCGGTCCCGGGCGGGCGCACCCGGACCCAGCGCTTGGTCGGCGAGAGCGGCGTGTCCTCGACGAGCTCGAAGCCGAGCCTGCCGACGAAGAAGGCGATGCCGGCGTCGTAGTCCGGGACGAGCAGGGCCACGGCGGCGAGCGACTGCCTCACGCCGCCCTGGGCTCCAGCCCGCCGCGGTCGACGCCGAGCTTCTCGCCCAGCTCGACCAGGCCCTGCCAGGTGCCGGCGGCGAGCGGGATGCCGAGGCGCTCGCGCTCGGCCTTGCGCTGGCGCTCCTTGTCGCCGGGCAGCAGCACGGCGGCGTGGCCGGGGAGCGGCCGGGCGCTGCGGACATAGGCGGCATAGGCGCGGGCCTGGGCCTCGAAGGCGGTCCTGCCGGCGAAGCGGTCGGGGTCGAGATAGACCGAGAGCATGCCGTTGGCGAAGGGCCGGGTGTCGGCCGCGTCGAGGGTGCGGTTCACACCGCTGCCGGTCAGCGCACCGGCCAGGATCTCGATCATGAAGTTGAGGCCGGAGCCCTTGTGGCCGCCGAA
The DNA here is from genome assembly GCA_964460465.1 of uncultured Geminicoccaceae bacterium. Classification (GTDB taxonomy): domain Bacteria; phylum Pseudomonadota; class Alphaproteobacteria; order Geminicoccales; family Geminicoccaceae; genus SLRI01. The sequence continues at coordinate 15,569 of CAYWSB010000043.1, forward strand.
CACGTTGAGCGCCCCCAGGCCCAGCGCCGGGTCGGGGGCGGCGCTCGCGACGCTGGGCCCGTAGAGCGCCTCGGGGTCGGTGGTCGGCCGGCCGTCGGCGGCGACCAGTGCTCCCTCGGGCAGGGCCGGGCCGCCGGCCGCCGCCACCATGACCTTGCCCTCGGCGACGAAGGAGGTGGCGAAGTCGAGGATCAGGGGCGGCTCGCCGGCCAGCGGGGCGCCGGCGCAGAAGGGTGAGGTCGACATCCGCCGGTCGGCGGTGGCGAAGGGGGCGACGATGCTGCGGCCGCGGACATTGACGAGATGGATGGAGGCGAGGCCGTGGTCGCAGGCGAGCTCGGCCCAGTCGCCGATCCGCCCGAGATGGCCGGCATTGGCGAGGCCGATCACGGCGACGCCGTGCTCCCTGGCGCGGGCGCAGCCGAGCTCGACCGCCTGCTCGCCCACGGTCTGGCCGAAGCCGGCACCGCCGTCGAGCAGCGCGAAGGCGCCGCCGTCGGTGACGACGGCCACCGTCCGGCCGGGGACGACGAGGCCGTCCCGGACCATGCCGACATAGCGCGGGATGCGGGCGACGCCGTGGCTGTCGTGGCCGGTCAGGTTCGCCATGACCAGCCGGTCGGCGACCCGCTTCGCCTCGTCGGCAGCACAGCCGCCAGCTTCAATAAGGCGGGCGGCGTAGGCGGCGAGCGGTCCGGCCGGCAGGAGCAGGGGGGCCGTGGCGGCGGGGGTGGGGCTGGCGGTCGCCATGGCAGGGGCCTCCCGGTTGTTCTCGTTGGGTCGTCGGCGTCTCTCTTAGCCAGCGCCGGCCGCGACCGCCAGTGCCCGTGACCACCGGCCGGGGGGTCAGACCCCTCTAGAGAAGCGTTGCGAATCAGATGGTTGACGACATTTCGGCTGGGCCGGAAGGGTCTGACCCCTCCGGAAAGGCGTTCCGGATCAATCGCTTGGCGGCAAGCGGGGTGACGGCCTGCAGCGCCGTCACGATGTCGGGCTTGGAGGCGGCGGTTTCGTTCGCAGGGTTTGCTGTGAAATCCGCATCATCGGCGGCCGCCAGGGCATGCCCGTCAGGCACTCGCCTCCTTGGCCAGGATGTCGTCGAGCTCCGGCAGCAGCACGATGCCGTCCTGGTCGCTGCCGGAGGAATGCACCACGAGCCAGACGCAGGGGGCGCCGCTGTCGTTGCACGGCGCGTGCGGCAGGTCGGCGGGCACGAAGCTCTGCTCGCCGGCCGACATTTCGACCCGGTGCTCCAGGCGCTGGCCGTAGCGGACCGTGCAGCGGCCCTCGAGGAGGTAGGCGATGGTCTCGATGCCCTCGTGGTAGTGCGCCTTGGCCCGCGCACCCCGCGGCATGGGCAGCACGTTCATGCAGATCTTCGTCGCCCCCACCGTCTCGGCCGAGGCACCCGCGCCATAGGTGAAGCCCTGCCTGCCCACATAGGTGCCGCCGGGCTTGACGACCGCAATCCGGTCGGGATCGAGCAGGGTCATGGCGAACGCTCCGCAGGGGCCGAGTGGGATCGAGGCCATGGCGAGCGTAGGGCTGTCAGACGGGCTGCGCCAAGCATTTTCGGGCACAAGCGGCGTGGTGGGAAGCGTGGGCGCGGTTGGCTGGGAAGAGTCGCATCCCTTTTCGCAGCAAAGGGTTAAAAGAGTCTCGTGGAGCCGATTTTCGGGCTTTTTCCACAGGCCGGTGGATGACCGTGCCGATGGCAGCGGGATGGCGATCAACCGATTCAACACTCAAGGCGGTTAAGTGGACAGAGAATTCAACACCTTACCGCCCTGCTCCGGGGGAATGGCAGCTCTTATCAGGCAAACCAATCGATCGCCCTAAACCGGGACACACTCTGGGGGGCCTTCGACTTTCTCTTGCCACTTTCTGACCAACTTCCCATTTACATGTTCTGAATACTCACGTGCCTCCGACTGGAATTTTCCTGGGTTAGCCAGCCCTAGATCATTAAATCCACATGCCGGAGTCGGTCGGTACACGTACTCTACATAAAGAACCTGATATGTAATGCCATCTGCTGGTCCAATCGTATCCTCCGCTGTCATTTCTTTTGTACTTATACTCTCCGAAAAAGCCCTACTATTCAAGGTCGTTTGAGGCTCTGCTCCGCCTTCTCCACCGCAAACATGCGGCATTTCCTCTTGTGTTATTTCGGACTGCTCAAATGTGTATTTGACATCTGAAACGTACAAAGTCCTTAGCTGCCCTTCTAAATTAAACGTACGTTCGTCTTCGGAAAGAATTGATTCAAGTGATAAACTATCTACAAAAGGACGTGGAAAATTTATCCATTCACCGATACACACTCCTGCCACCACGGGTCCTGAGCACATTCGCTCAAGTCGAACGCCAGCCGCCTTAACAGTTCCGGAAACCGCAATAACCTCTGCGTCGAATTTTATTAGATCATTCCTTCTTTCAGCTTTCATTATTGCTGTAAAGATGCTTTTCGGTAATACTTGCCTGTTCAAATTTTCCGATATAGTATAACTCAGACTCGTTGATTGCTCCTCAGCTGTAGATGAGTTGATTGCAATATCGTACCCACTCTGCGATGTAACGCCTACCAATTGCGCATAAGAAAAGTTGAGCGTGAACGATTTGCGAGAATTACTACTCAATCCTTTTGTAAGGGTCAAACGACTACCAACGTTTGTCTGGAGATTAAAACTAAAGCTTGATAATTGGACTTCGGAAGTGCAATTTACATGAATACGTCTCTCCATAAATTCGATCCCATCAGGAGTGTTGAGGATAACCTCTCCGACTACGGGATCTTTTAGCACGAGATTAATGTCATTTAATTCGAGAAGTCGATCTGGATATCGGGGCTGAAGCTTTTCCTTAATTGCATTGTCTACGGATATGATTTCTGCGCTAAATGCGGCGCTCGCTGTAATAGTATAAAACGCGAAAAAGATATTCATAAACTTTAAGTTGTTCATTGTGTTTGCGCTTCTTCCGTGAGTGGAAAGCATATCGAAACGTCCAAGACGTGCAGTTCACTAATAAAGAAGAGTTTTTGGTTGAGGGCAAGTGGTTTTTTGCGTTGTGTCCCCATCACCGCGCCGTGCGCCTATGGCAATAGATTTTCCTAACGTGTCTTCTTAACCGCCATGGCCGTATCGGGCGTCTTGTCGATGATGCGGAGGAGGGCGCGGGCGGGGCCTTGGGGGAGGCGCTTGCCTTGCTCCCAGTTGCGCAGGGTTTCGACCGAGACGTTGAGGCGGCGGGCGAAGGCGGCCTGGCTGAGGCCGGTGCGGGCGCGCAGGCCGCGGATATGGGCGGCGGCGTCGGCCCTGGCCACTGCGTCATCGGCGGCGATCTGTCGGGCGATCTCGGCCTCGTCGGTGGCGTCCACTCTTGCTCGGTCGATCTCGGCCACCAGCGGCGTCTCGCTGCCGTCGAGGGCGATCATGTAGACCCGGCCAGCGTCGATCCGGGCGCGAACGGTCGTGGTTCTGCTCACAGCGATTGGCCCTTATCGCGGAGATGATGCGCGGGCGCTCTTCACCTCGTCCCACACCACCTCAATGAGTCTATCCTATCGGTCAATGACCGAGGCTGCAAAAGTACCGGTGGGTGCAGGGAGGGTCACCCTCCCTGCCCTTCTTTCAGATCAACCCGCTCGACTTGAAGCTGGTGTGGCGGTTCTTGCCGACGATGACATGGTCGTGGACGGTGATGTTGACGGCGGCGAGGCCGTTCACGACCTGGCGGGTCATCTCGATGTCGGGCTTGGACGGGGTGGGGTCGCCGGACGGGTGGTTGTGGACCATGATGATGGCGGACGCTGCGAGCTCGAGGGCGCGCTTGACGACCTCGCGGGGGTAGAGGGGGGTGTGGTCGACGGTGCCGCGGCTTTGCACCTCGTCCTTGATCAGGATGTTCTTCTTGTCGAGGAAGAGGATGCGGAAGTGCTCGGACGGCTCGTGGGTCATGACGAGCTGGAGGTACTCGATGAGCGCGGTCCAGGAGCCGATCACCGGGCGGTCGACGATCTGCTCCTTGAGTGCGCGCTGCAGGGTCGCCTGGACGGCCTTGAGCAGGACGGTGGTGAACTTGAGGTCCTCCTCGCCCGCGGATGTCAGCTCCTTGATGTCCCGGTAGCGCTGCGGGTCGGCGGCGAGCACGCCGCCGATGCCGCCGAAGCGGGCCAGCAGCTCCTTGGCGAGTGGCTTGGTGTCGCGTCGCCAGACCGAGAAGAAGAGCAGGAGCTCGACCAGCTCGTAGTCGGCGAGCGCTTCCGGCCCGGCCTCCAGGAAGCGGTTGCGCAGCCGCTCGCGGTGGCCGTGATAGTGCTTGTCGCCCCACTTGCCCGCGCCCTGGCCCGCCGCTTCCGGCTGGTAGGTGGCCGGCGCCTCGGCCAGGCCCGCCGGCACCGGGCGGCCGTCGAGCAGGGCGAGGAGGGTCTCGAGGTGGGTGACGGTGGCGAACCGCCACGCCTGGTCGAGGCGCGACCAGACGCCGCCCGCGCGCTTGAGCTGGTCGCGGTGACGAAACGTGTCGCCGGCGACGTGGTAGGGCTGAGGCGTGCCCGGCTGCTCGGTCAGGGTGAGCGTGTAGCGCTCGAGGTCGAAGGCCAGGGCCTTGATGTCGGTCATCGCCGCCGTGCTCCCGGGCACCGGCCGGGTGGCGGCGGCGCTCTCTCAACCAATCGCGATTTCGTCGACGACGTTTATCGCGTAATGGTTGATTTCGCAACGGCAGGCGAGCACCCGCACCCCGGCCTCGCGGGCGGCGGCGAAGGCGGTCGCGTAGCCGGGGTCGATGTCGGCGGCGATGCCGATGGCGGCGACGTCGGCGCGCTGGCAGACGAAGAGCAGGATGGCCGGGCTGCCGGCGGCGGCGAGCGTGGCCAGGGCTGCCAGGTGGCGGGCGCCGCGGGTGGTGACGGCGTCGGGGAAGGCGGCCCGCCCCACCCGGCCCGCCCCGTCGTCGCGCCGCCAGGTGACGTTCTTGACCTCGAGCCAGGCGCTGCCGCCGGCCCGGCCCTCGAGCCGGAAGTCGAGCCGGGTGCCGGGGCCGAGGCGGGGCTCGCGCCCTGCCACCGTCCAGGCGGCGAGCGACGGCAGCCGGCGATGCGCCAGGGCCTCGGCGACGAGACGGTTGGCGTTGCCCGTGTTGGCGCCAACGAGGCCGTGCGCGGTCTCGATCAGCTCCACGCGATGCGCGAGCTTGCGCCCGGGATCGCCGCTCGCCGAGAGCCAGAGCCGAGCACCCGGCCCGGCCAGCCCCGGCAGCCGGCCGGGGTCGGCGATGTGCGCGGTCACGCCGCTGCCGTCGGCGAGAGTGCAGTCGGCGAGGAACCGCTTGTAGCGGCGGACCAGGACGGCGGATTGGAGGGGGACGGGCAGCTGCACGGGCGCTATATCGCTCGGGCGGCGACCAGGGAGGCGGCAGGCATGACGGACGACACGCAGGCGACGGGGCCGGGGACGACGAAGGTGACGGCGGGGCTGCTCATCATCGGCAACGAGATCCTCTCGGGACGCACGGTCGACGCCAACCTGACCTATCTGGCGACGTTCCTCGGCCGGCTCGGCATCCGCCTGGTCGAGGCCCGGGTGGTGCCCGACATCGAGGCGGAGATCGTGGACGCCGTCAACGCCATGCGCGCCAAGGTCGACTATCTCTTCACCACGGGCGGCATCGGCCCGACCCACGACGACATCACCGCGGCCTCGGTGGCCAGGGCGTTCGGCCGGCCGCTGATCCGGCATCCCGAGGCCGAGCGGCGGCTGATCGACTTCTACCCGCCCGAAAGGCGGACCGCGGCGCGGATGAAGATGGCCGACACGCCGGAAGGGGCGGTGCTGATCGACAACCCGGTGAGCGTCGCCCCGGGCTTCATCGTCGAGAACGTGCACGTCCTGGCCGGGGTGCCGAAGATCATGCAGGCGATGCTGGACGTCCTCGCACCGCGGCTGAAGGGCGGGGCCGTGGTGCGGGCGCGCACGCTCGTGGTCTTCCGCGGCGAGGGCGACATGGCGGCCACGCTCGCGGCGATCCAGGGCCGCCACGCCGCGATCGACATCGGCAGCTACCCCTTCTTCCGGATGGACAAGCCCGGCACCAGCATCGTCTTTCGCGGCGACGACACAGCGGCGATCGACGCCGCCTTCGCCGAGCTCGAGGCCTATTGCCGGACCAGCGGCATCGAGGCGCGGGAGGAGCTGAACCTCGCCTGATCGTCGTTGGCGGCCGCAGCGGCACCGTGCGGCTCGAGGTCGGCCACGAGCGGCAGGTGGTCGGAGGCGATGCGCGAGAGCCGGTTCTCGACCCGGTGCGCGCGGTTGTCGTGGTCGGTGGATTTGAGCCCGCGCACCGCGATGCGGTCCAGCCGCAGCAGCGGCAGGCGGGCCGGGAAGGTGGCCGGCGAATGGAGGAACTGCACGCTGCGGTCGAGCGAGCGCAGCGCCAGGCGGCGGTGCCACCACTCGTTGAGGTCGCCCATCAGCAGCGTCGGCCCGGGCGGGCCGTCGTCGATCAGGTGCTTGAGCTCGCGCAGCTGGGTCGAGCGGATCCGGTGGTCGCGCACCTCGAGATGGGTGACGATCACCCGGAGCGGGCCGAAGCCGTCGGCGAAGCCGGGGCCGACGGCCGAGACGTCGAGCTGCACGTCGATGAGGCCGCGGGTCTGGCTGCCCGGGCGCTCGAACACGCGGCGCTCGACCGACAGCACCTTGTGCGGGGTCAAGAGCGCGTTGCCGTAGCCGCCCTTGCCCTCGAGCAGCAGCGGCCCCTCGACGAGGTTGAGCCCGAGCCGCGCCGCCAAGTGCTCGGCCTGGTCGACCTTGCTGCGGCTCTTGCGGCCCTCGACCTCCTGCAGGCCGATGACGTCCGCCTCGAGGCCGCGGATCACCTCGGCGATGCGGTCCGGCTTGCGCCGCCGGTCGAGGCCGACGCAGCCGTGGATGTTGTAGGTGGCGACGCGCATCAGACCGGGCCCGGCCGCCACAGCCGCTCCGCCCCGATCCAGAGGCCTACGAGTGCCACACCGACCGGGTAGCCGACCCAGGGCGAGACCCAGGGCTCGAGCGGGCTGCCGGCGCGCGACCAGGTGATGGCCAGGGCCACCAGGCCCAGGAGGCCGAAGACCCGGCCGGTCCAGCGGCGCAGGCGGCGCCGGTCGCGCAGCCGCAGCTCCGGGCCCAGGATCGCGTCGGAGACGATCGGCTCCGGCGGATCGGCGAGCTCGGCCACGCCCTCGACGGGTGGCGGCAGCGGTTCGTCCGCCAGCACCAGATTGCGGCAGTGGCGATCGGCGTGCGGGTCGTTCAGCGCATCGATGGTGGCGATCAGCGAGCCGGTCCTTTCCTCGGTTGCGGCGACGGTGGCCGGGTCCGTGCCCAGATGCTCGGCCAGGAGCCGCCGGCGCCAGCCCTGAATGACGGCATCCACGCCCGGCTGCTCGATACCGAGATTGAGCTCGCTGTCCACCCCCATCGAGCGGTTGGCGAGGTTGGCACTGCCCAGGGTGACGAAACGATCGTCGACGATCATCACCTTCGCATGGACGTTGACGGCGACACCGCGGCTGACGGTGACCAGCACCCGGACCCGCTCGCCGCCGGCCTGCTCGATGATCGCCTGGAAGCGCTTGCGGCCCTGGTCCATCACCGCGGTCTCGAGCGGCCCCTCGCATTGCTGCGGGGTCACGACGACGACCTCGAGCGCCGGCACCGCCTCCAGCCGCTGGGCCAGGGCCCGGGCGACCGCCGAGACGGTGAGGTACTGGTTCTCGATGTAGACGAAGCGCCGGGCGGCGGCGATGGCGGCGAAATAGAGGGCCTCGATCTCGCGCACCTCCGGCACCTCGCCGACGGCGGCGCGGGTCCGGGCGATGGCGATCTCCTGGTTCTCGGCGTCGGCGGCGAGCGGCTCGGGCCAGGGGCCGGCGGCCGGCCCGGCGCCGGCTGCGGGGCCGAGCGCCACCGGCTCGCCGGTGGCGCGCCGCCAGCGCTCGGCCACCAGTTCGGCCACCGCGGCGGCGGCCGGCCCGTCGATCGCCAGCATCACGTCGTGGAACGGGGCGGGTGCGGCACCGCCGCCGGCCGGCCGCCGGTGCGGGCTCCCGGGGTCGTGCGCCGGCGTGTCCCAGCGACCGTCGGTGAGGTCGATGCCGCCGACGAATGCAAGGCTGCCGTCGATGACGACGAGCTTCTCGTGATGCGCCCCGCCGGCCGGCACCGTGTCGTCGAGCACGAAGGTCAGCCGCTCGTGGTGGGGGAGGAGGTTCCATTGCGGCAGGAACTCGCGGCTGAGCCCCATCGGCAGGGGCCAGTCCCAGACGAGGAGCCGGATGTGCAGGCCGGGCGTGGCGTCGAGCAGGCGCAGGCAGCGCTCGGCCAGCGTCTCCGCGGCGCGCTCGGGCTCGAGGCGCAGGGTCGAGCGGATGTCCCAGCCGACGATGGTGATCGCGTGCCGGGCCCGCTCCATCGCCCGGGCCAGGGCCGCGAAATAGGCAGCGCCGTCGATCAGGAGGGCGACCCGCCCGGCCGGCTCGATCCGCCAGTGCGTCGGCGGCTCGCCGGCGTCGGCGCGGGTCAGGATCGCGGTGTCAGTCACCGGCCTCGATCGCGCGTGCCGTCGCCCCGAGCGCGGCCTCACCGACCACGCCGGCGAGCTCCAGGCGGTAATCGCGGTGCTCGCCGTGCTCGAGCCAGATCATCTCGGAGCGCTTCTTCCAGTCCTCGCGGCTGCCGGCATGGCAGGTCGCCGGCTCTATACCTATGACGTAATCGCCCTCGTGCAAATTTTGCCACTGGTAGAAGGCCGGCATCGCCCGGGCGTCGTAGGTCATGACGAAGCCGAGGCCGCGGCTGCCGGGCAGGCCGGCGAAGGCCGGGTTGGCGAGCATGACGGTGACGCCGCCGTCGGCGGCCTTGGTGAGCGCGTGCTCGTAGACCTGCTCGCGAAAGCCCGCCTGGGGCGGGGCCTGCTCGACCGGGCCGATCGCCGTGGCGTGCGGGTCATGGGCGAAGAAGACCGTGCGCTCGAGGGGCATCACCAGCCGGGTCTCCGGCGCCACCACGGGCCAGCCGACATTGACGTGGTAGAGCATGGCGTGCGGGGTCGTGCGGAAGCCGAGGTTGGTGACGCGGTCGGCGATGGTCAGCGACTGGCCGCCGACCGGGGCCTCGATCCGGCGGTGCAGCTCGAGGTTCTCGCCGAACATCGTGACCTGGCGCACGCGGCCCTCGGCCCAGAGGGTGCAGGCGTCGCCGTCCCAGCGCGCCCCGTAGCCCTCGAGCCTGGCCGGGGTGAAGGCGACGCGACCGTGGATGCCGTGGCTGACCCTGGCCCGGTAGGGGTAGTTGAAGTGCTCGGCCGTCTCCTCGGCCATGCCCATGATGTGGTCGAGGCCGCAGGTGTTCATCAGGCCGGAGAAGGAGCGCAGCCAGCCCAGCCCGCCCTCGGCGTCGTGCTCGTGCAGCCAGGGATGGCGGAAGCCGTTGCCCGAGCGCCAGCCCATGGGGACGCCGAACAGGCTCATCGCCCCCACGTCCATGGCGCGGTCGACCAGGATCTCGGCCTCGAGCCCGCCACCGGTCCGCAGGCGCAGCATGCGGAGCCCGCGCTCCGGGCCGTCGGCGAAGGTGAGCAGGTCGATGCCGAAGACCTGGGAGCTGTCGCCCAGATGCCGGGCCAGCTCGCGCCGGCCGAAGGATTGCCCGAGGATGTCCACCATGTGCCCTGCCTCCCTGCGGTTCGCCTGCAAGGTCGGCGGCGCGCGAGCGGAGGTCAATGGGCATGCCGACCGGCGCCGCAGCGGCGCCTTTGGTGGACGCCTCGCCCCGGCGGCGCCTGGCGCTGGCTGCCGCCGGTCAGCAGGCGCTGCACCGGCTCGCTGCTCAGGACGAGCCCGGCACGGTCGCGGCCGAAGCGCAGGCCGGGCTCCTCGTCACGGTTGACCGGGCTGCCGGGCGACCCGTTGCGCGGCGCGCGGATCATCGCAGCGGGTGCCGGGTCGTCGCCGGAGACCGGCCGGGCCGTCGCCCCGACGACAGCGCGCGACGGGCGTGACGGGTTGCGTTGCAGAATTGTCATGTTAGGGTCGGCGGAAATCGGTCGGGAGGCCGGCAGGTGATCGCACCAAATGCTGCGCACCTGGACATCAAGTCTCGTGCCACCGGCGCCCCGTCCGGCGGGGGTCGGCGCGGCCAGGAGGAGTGCACCCATGAGCACCGAGAGCGAGCCGATCGGCGCGCAGGACTTCACCGTCGAGGCGACCGCCTACGAAGTCGGGCAGGACAACATCCGGCCGTTCGGGCTGGATATTCACAATCCCGTGTTCGTGGTCTCCGCCACGACCATCATTGCCTTCACCGCCGTCGTTCTGCTGTTCCCGACCGGCAGCGAGAGCTTCTTTGGCTGGCTCAGGCCGTGGCTCACCTCGACCTTCGACTGGCTGTTCATGTCGGCGGCCAACGTTTTCGTGCTGTTCTGTCTGTTCCTGGTGGTCTCGCCCTGGGGCAGGATCCGGCTCGGCGGCGCAGACGCCGTGCCCGATTTCTCCTATCTCGGCTGGTTCGCCATGCTGTTCGCCGCCGGCATGGGCATCGGCCTCATGTTCTTTGGCGTGCTCGAGCCCGTCTACCACTTCCAGAACCCGCCCCTGGGCGTCGATCCCGAGAATGTCGCCGCGGCCCAGGCCGTCGCCATGGCCGGCACCATCTTCCACTGGGGCCTGCATCCTTGGGCGATCTACGCCGTGGTGGCCCTCACCTTGGCCTTCTTCACCTTCAACAACGGCCTGCCCCTTACCATCCGCTCGGCCTTCTTCCCGCTGCTCGGCGACCGGGTCTGGGGCTGGCCCGGCCACGTCATCGACACGCTCGCGGTCTTCGCCACCCTCTTCGGCCTCGCCACGTCGCTCGGCTTCGGCGCGCAGCAGGCCTCGGCCGGGCTGGACTACCTGTTCGGCATCCCGGCCACCGACACGACGCGTGTCGTGCTGATCATCGCGATCACCGGCGTGGCCCTGGTCTCGGTCCTGGCCGGGCTCGAGGCCGGGGTGAAGCGGCTCTCCGAGATCAACATGCTGCTCGCCGTGCTGCTGCTCGGCTTCGTCATCGTCTTCGGCCCGACGCTCGCCGTCGCCACCGGGTTCTTCGCCAATGCCGGGGCCTATCTGCAGAACGTCGTGCCGCTCAGCAACTTCGTCGGCCGCGACGATACCGGCTTCATGCACGGCTGGACCACCTTCTACTGGGCCTGGTGGATCTCCTGGTCGCCGTTCGTCGGGATGTTCATAGCAAGGGTCAGCCGTGGCCGGACGGTGCGCGAGTTCATCGTCTGCGTGCTTTTGATCCCGACCGCGGTCTCGATCCTCTGGATGACCGCCTTCGGCGGCACCGCCGTCTGGCAGATCGTCAATCTGGGCACCGAGACGGTGGCCGAGGTGGTTGCCGCCTACGTGCCCGAGCTCGCGCTGTTCGTCATGCTCGAGACGCTGCCCCTGACGTCGATCACGTCCTTGATCGGGATCACGCTGGTGATCGTCTTCTTCGTGACATCGTCCGATTCGGGCTCGCTCGTCATCGACACGATCACCGCCGGCGGCAAGACCGACGCACCCGTCGTCCAGCGCATCTTCTGGTGCACGTTCGAGGGCCTGGTCGCCATCGCGCTCCTGCTCGGCGGCGGCCTCGCCTCGCTGCAGGCGGCCGCGATCGCCACCGGCTTCCCGTTCGCGATCGTGCTGGTGATCATGTGCTGGGGGCTGTTCCGGGCGATGCGCGTCGATCCGCAGATGAATCGCTGAGACGAACCGCGCCCGATCGGGGAGACGACGATGACCGAGAAGATCCTCTTGCCGGTCGACCTCGCCCAGGCCGAGGTCTGGAAGAAGGTGATCGATGAGGCGATCGGCATGGCGCAGCGGCGCCGGGCCGAGTTGCACGTGCTCTGGGTCGTGCCGTCGCTCGAGCGCAACCTCAAGCGGCTGCCGGAGGACAAGAAGCCCGAGCTCGACGCGTTCGTGCGGTCGCGTTTCCCCGAGGGCCTGCCGGTCACGGGGCATCTGCGCGCGACGCTCGGCTCGCCGCATCGGGTCATCCGCGCCGTGGCCGAGGAGCTCGGTGTGAACGTCATCGTGATGGGCGCGCAGAATCCGCGGCTCACCGAGCGGATCACCGGCTCGAACGCCTCGCAGGTGGCGCTCTACGCCAAGTGCTCGGTGCTCGTCGTCCGCTGAGGCGGCGACCCGAACCGCAAGGGAGACCATGCCGTGTACACGACCATCGCCGTGCCCGTCGATCTCGCGCATGTCGAGCGGCTGTCGAAGGCGCTGCGCACCGCCGCCGATCTGGCCAGGCATTACGGGGCGTCGCTCGTCTATGTCGGGGCGGTGACGGAGACGCCCGGCCCCGTCGCGCGCAGCCCGGCCGCCTATGCGGCGAAGCTCGAGGCGTTCGCCGCCGAGCAGGCTGCGGCGCACGGCATCGCCGCGACCGGCAGGATGGTGGTGAGCCTCGACATGACGGTCGATCTCGAGCCCAAGCTGCTGGCGGCGATCGACGAGGCGGGTGCGGATCTGGTGGTCATGGCCTCGCATGTTCCGGGCCTGCGCGAGCACCTGTTCAGCTCGCATGCGGGCTGGCTCGCCGCGCATGCGTCCGTGTCGGTCTTCATCGTCCGCTGAACGGTGGCGGCAGAACGCGAAAACCCCGGACGGCGGCTGCCGTCCGGGGTCCACGCAGATCCGAGCTTGCCCCAGGGAGGCTAAGGGCCCGCCCGGAACGCTCGAGCCGCCTGGTCAGGCGGCGAGCGCCTTCACGTCCTCGAGATTGGCGTTGACCCGCCTGGTCACGAGGTCGGCAACCTGCTTCTGGGCCTTGAGGCCGAGGTCCGCCTGCTCCTTGGCGACGGCCATCACCTTGTCGGCCGCGGCCTTGGCATCGGCCATGAAGTCCTCGGGCTTCTTCTTGCTGACGTCGCCCTTGAGCATCGCCTCGCCCTGCTTGAAGGTCTCCTCGACCCAGCCGTACTGCAGCTTGGCGATGGCCTCGGCGGTCTGCATCCAGATGCCCTGGGCCTCCATCAGCGTGTCGACGTTCGCCTTGTGCATGGCGACGACGGCGTCGAAGTTGAACTTGGGCAGGTCGAACTTCGGCATCTCGAACTTGGGGGCGGTCTTGGTGGCGGTGGCCATCACGCTGTCTCCTGTGTGTTTTGCTGCGCTGCACAATAAGTAGCGTCACCGCTCCCGGGGTTCAAGCCGTTTTTTGTGCGCTGCAGCATAAACGCGCCGCGCCCGGCGCGGCAGGCTGACGCAGCCGGCCCAGGGCGCTGAATTGCGGGGCTTGTCGGCCTCGGGCATAGCTGGCCCCGGCGCCGGCCGGCGCCGCCGCCCCGGAACCGTCGATGACCACCTTCGTTCTCGTCGTCTTCACCATCGTCTATCTGGGCATGGCGATCGGCCGGCTGCCGGGGCTGCTGGTCGACCGCACCGGGGTGGCGCTCCTGGGTGCCATCGGGCTCGTTCTCGCCGGGGCGATGGACGGCCCGGCGGTGCTGGCGGCGATCGACTTTCCGACGCTGATCGTGCTGTTCGGCCTGATGGTGCTGTCGGCCCAGTTCGCCGCCTGCGGCTTCTATGCGTGGTGTGCCGCCCGCATCGCCGCCACGCCGGCCTCGCCCCTGGCGCTCCTCGCCCTGGTCACGGTCACGGGCGGCGGGCTTTCGGCGGTGCTGGCCAACGACGTCGTGGTCTTCGCCATGACGCCGATGCTGGTCCTGGGCCTCGCCCGGGCCGGCCTCGACGCCCGGCCCTATGTCCTGGCGCTCGCCGCCGCCGCCAACGCGGGCTCGGCCGCGACGGTGATCGGCAACCCGCAGAACATCCTCATCGGCAGCGTCGGCGGCCTCGACTTCTGGGCCTTCACCGCCGTCTGCGGCCCGCCGGCCCTGGCCTCGCTGGTGCTGGTGTTCGTCGTCGTCGCCCTGGTCTGGCGCGGCCGCCTGGCCCGGGGCTCGCGCAGCCCGCGCCCGGCGGCGGCGACGCCCGAGCTCGACCGGGCGGGGATCGTCAAGGCGGGCATCGCCACCGTCCTGCTGCTGCTGCTGTTCGCCACGCCGCTGCCGCACACCGAGGGGGTGCTGATGGTGGCGGGAGCGCTCCTCGTCAGCCACCGGCTGGCGACCCGCCGGCTCCTGGGCTACGTCGACTGGCATCTCCTCGTGCTGTTCGCCGGCCTGTTCGTCGTCACCGCCAGCCTGACCGCGACCGGCCTGCCGGCGGGTCTGCTCGATCGGCTGGCCGGGCTGGGCTGGCCGCTGGCCGATCTCAGGGTGCTGGCCCCGCTCGTCGTCGTGGCCTCCAACACCATCGGCAACGTGCCCCTGGTGGTGCTGCTGCTCGGCATCGTGGGCGAGCCCAGGGCCGAGCTGCTCCAGGGCCTGGCGCTGATCTCGACGCTGGCGGGCAATCTTCTCTTGACGGGCAGCCTCGCCAACATCATCGCCGTGGAGCGGGCGGCCGAGGTGGGCCTGAAGATCGGCTTTCTCGACCACGCCCGCATCGGCGTGCCGGTCACCGTGCTGTCGCTGGCCCTGGCGATCGCCTGGCTGGCCTGGCGCCACGCCGGCTGAGCGGGCGGTGCCGGCGCGCGACGCTTCGGGGGGACGGAGACGGCATGACCTACGGACTGGGGATTCTGCTCGCGGACGGCATCGTCATGGCCGCCGACACCCGGATCAACGCCGGGGTCGACCACATCGCCTCGATGAAGAAGCTGCACCTCTTCCAGCAGGCGGGCAGCCACGTCCTGGCCCTGGCCTCGGCCGGCAACCTCGCCACCACCCAGGCGGTGGTCTCCCTGCTCAACCAGCGGCTCGGCCATGCCGGCCAGCCGGGCAACCTGTTCGAGGCGCCCACCATGTTCGAGGCGGCGCGGATGGTGGGAGCGACCTTGCGCGAGGTGATGGCGCACGACGCCAAGCACGTCGAGCCCTACGGCGATCCGTCGGCCACCTGGCTCCTGGGCGGGCAGATCGGCGACGCGCCGCAGGCGCTGATGATGATCTACGCCGCCGGCAACTTCATCGCCGCCGCCGACGACACGCCCTATCTGCAGATCGGCGAGAACAAGTACGGCAAGCCCATTCTCGACCGCACCGTGCGCTTCGACCTCACGGTCGAGGAGGCGGTCAAGATCGCGCTCCTGTCGTTCGACGCGACGATCCGCTCGAACATCGGCGTCGCCCCGCCGATCGATTTCTTCGTCAAGCGGCGCGACCGGCTCGAGCCGATCGAGCCGCACCGGATCGCCGCCGCCGATCCCTACTTCACCCGCCTGCGCGACGGCTATGCCGCGGCGATCCGCGACGGGCTGGCGGCCCTGCCGCTGCCGGACTGGCTCGACGGCTGAGCCGACCGGCGATCCAGGGCCTCGACAAAGCCGCCGCTTTGCTCGATCACTGGGCCCAGGTTCCGCGCAACCAGCTTTCCGGAAGAAGAACCATGCCAAAGCCTCGGTCTTTCCCGCTGCTCACCCTCGCTTTCCTGGCACTGCTGCCGGGCATGGCCCTGGCACATGTCGGCCACGCGCCCGTCAACGGCTTCGCCTCGGGCTTCCTCCATCCGATCAGCGGGCTCGACCATGTCCTGGCGATGGTGGCGGTCGGGCTCTTCGCCTGGACGCTCGGCGGCCGGGCGCTCTGGGCCGTGCCGCTCGCCTTCGTCGCCGCCATGGCGCCCGGCGGCGCGCTCGGCATGGCCGGCCTCGGGCTGCCGCTGGTCGAGCTCGGCATCACGCTGTCGATCGTCGTGATCGGCGCCCTGGTCGCGTTCCGGCTGCAGCTGCCGACAGTGCTCGCCATGGCGATCGTCGGCCTGTTCGCGATCTTCCACGGCCACGCGCACGGCACCGAGATGGCGCCCGGTGCCTCGGGGCTCGGCTACGGCATCGGCTTCGTCGTCGCCACGGCAGCGCTGCACGGCGCCGGCATCCTCGCCGGCCTCGGCCTCGGTCGGCTGGCCGCCGGGAGCGGCATCCCGATGGCGCGCGCCTCGGGGGCGGCGATCGCGCTCGCCGGCATCCTGATCCTCGCCGACATCGTCTGAGCGGCGATAGCGTCGCGCGACGCTCCCGCCGTCGCGGCCGACCTCCGGAGCCCCCGCTGCCCGCAGCGGGGGCTTTGCCTCGCCGGGCCGCCCGGCGGCCGCCGCACGGCAGGGGCCGGCGTCACGGGAAGCGGACGGCCACCAGCGAGCCCAGATCCTCGAACTCGAACGGCAGGTCCGGGCGGATCACCACGGTGGCGAAGCGGCGGCCGGGATCGCCGCCGAGCCCGCCCTCGGCCCGGCGCAGGCTCGGGCGGAAATCGATCCGCTCGATCTGGCCGCGCATCTGCCCGGGCCGGCCCGGCACGTCGATCAGCGCCAGATCGCCCTGCGCCAGCCGGGTGGCCTTGTCGAAGGCGACCTGGGCGCGGACCAGGAGCGGCTGGTCGGCGGCGACCAGCAGGGCCACCTCCTCGCCCTGCTCGGCGAACTGGCCCGGCTGGATCAGCCACTCGTAGAGCACGCAGTCGCACGGGCTCTCGATCCGCACGAAGCGCCCGTCGGCGGTCTCGATCCGCGCCACGGGCGTGCCGGGGGCCAAAAGGTTGGGCAGGATCAGGGGCGCCATGATGCCCGGCGCCGGGGCGCGCAGGCGCACGACCGGGGTCTCGATCACCGCGGTCTCGGCGCGCACCGTGAAGAAGCGTTCCTGCACGCCGAGGCCGATCGCCGCCACGAGGCCGAGCCCGACGAGGCCGAGCAGGCTGTAGCCGGCGACGCGCTTGAGCCGCCGCCCCCAGTTGTCCTCGTCGGCATAGGGGTTGTAGCCGGCGCTGCGCTCGCGCATCGCGGCGGTGTTGTCGCGCCCGGCGATCGCCAGGATGTCGCCGCCGCTGACGATCTCGCCGGAGAGATAGGCGTCGACGAGGTAGCGGAAGAGGGCGAGCTGGCCCTGGCTCAGGCCGAGGAAGCGGCAGCCGAAGCGGGTGTTGTCCTCGAGGATGTAGACCATCTGGCAGTCGAGCCGGAGGGTGACGTCGAAGTCCTCGAACGGGAACACCAGCTTGACCGCGAAGCGCTCGCCCGGCTGCCGCGAGGTGATCTCGCTCTGGATGCCGAAGCCGCCCATCGACCAGTCGTCCACGGTGAACGCGGTGCCGTCGATCTCGACGCTGATCGGGATCTTCAGCCGGATGTGTTGGCGATGGACTTCGGCCTCGTGGACGACCTGTGGCTGCATGACCTGTTCCGACTACCAGCGACGCTAGAAGATCCGGGCGAGCGCTGCCGTCACCGTGGCCGGCGAGGGCAACGCCAAGAGACCGGTGGCGAAGGCGACGACCGTCAACAGGGCCAGCATCGCCACGAGATAGGTGTAGTGGGATACCGCCATCTGCCAGCCACCGACACCACCGTTCGCCCCGGGCACGACGATCGGCTGTCGCGTCCAGCCCTGGCGATAGGGGTGAAAGAGGATCCAGGTCTTGACCAGCGAGCCGTAGATCTGCCCGTAGAGGACCAGGAGTGGATAGAGCCCGCCGATCCGGTCGCGCATCGTCAGGAGCGCCAGCGACTGGATCAGCCGGGTCGACATGACCCAGGCGAGGTAGGCGTAGAGGACCACCGGCCCGATGACGATGGCCAGGGCGGCGGCCGACAGCGGCAGCAGCAGCGGCGTCCACATCGAGATCCGCTGGTCGATCAGGCACCACCAGGCGAACGGCCCGACCTGCCGCGGCCCGAGCGCGATGGCCCGGCCGCTGGCCCGCAGCATGTTGCCGAACCAGCGCCGCATCTGCTGCGTCGAGGCGACGAAGAACCGCGGGTCCGACGGCTCCTCGAGCGTGATCACCTTGACGTCGGGGACGTAGAGCATGGTCTGGCGGCGGCGCAGCAGCCAGAACCAGGTCGACTTGTCGTCGCCGGTCAGGAGCGGGATCCGGCCGAACCGCCAGTGGTCGACGCCGTCGTTGCCCAGGCTCTCGATGAAGCTCGGATCGAGCGCGAAGCGGGCGCGGAACATCGACATCCGCCCGGTGAGCGTCAACAGCCTGCCGGACAGCCCCATCGAGCACATCAAGAGATGCCGCTGGGCGAAGCGGAGCTGGAACCATTGCCTGAGCCAGGTGCCGCCGTCGACCACCGCGTCCTCGTCGGTGGTGAGGGCGGCGACGTCCGGGATGACGGAGAACAGCGGCACGCAGCGCTCGAGGGTCCCCGGGGTCAGGATGGTGTCGCCGTCGACCAGGGTGACGACGGCATCCGGCCCGGGCCGGCTGCGCACCACCGCCTTGAGCCCGACGGCGAGGCTGTGGCGCTTGCCGTGCGCCGGCGTGCGCACCAGCGTCAGCCGGACCCGGTCGGGCGGTGCGATCTTGTAGAAGATGTGCTTGACGAAGCGCTGGTCGGCCATCTCGACGAGGGCGGCGACGATGGTCACCGGCCCGTCGTAGCGGCAGGCCTCCGCGAAGGCGGCGCGAAACACCTCGGCGGTGATCTCGGCCCGCAGGCGAAAGCTGGTGATCAGGATGTAGAGCTCCGGCTGCGGCACGGGCGGCGGGTCGGCCGCTGCCGCGGCGTCGCCGGCAGGCGGGCTCCCCGCCGCCACGCGTGCCAGCCGGTCCGCGCGTCGCCTGAAGCGCGGGAACACCAGCCGTTTGTAGTACTGGGCCCGGAGGAAATGGACGATCGCCCAGCTGTAGCGCCACAGGCCGATCAGGCCGATGACGACGAAGAACGGCCGGTTGGCGGGATCGAGCAGCTCCGGCGGGGCGTGCAGCAGCAGCGCTGCGAGGGCCATGATGTAGAGGGTCAGGAGCATCGAGAGCGGCAGCACCTTTCGCGTTGTGCCGGAAGGCGGGTGGCCGACCGGTCGCCGCCCCCTGCCCGAGGCCATGGCGACACCGGCGCCCAGCCCGGCCACGGCGCGGTCGGGGCGGCGAAACCGACGGGTGCCGCATCGCCGGACGACCGCGGCCCGCACCAACCGTCCGTGCCGCATTAGGCATCGGCAACCATGAAGGTTCGGTTAACCGCAGCGCACGAGGCGATACCCGCATGCTGCAGGCACGACAAGGCATCATCGGCCGGCCGGTGCTCCGGCCCGCGCGCCCGCGCGTTGCCACGAAGCTTTCCCACGCCTGCGATGCCCGGTAGAAGGGTGCAGCCGGCGGGAGCGCAACGCGAAGCGGATCGACACGAATGCACAGCGGCAGCCGAATCCTGATTGTCGACGACGACGAGGGTTTCCGCACCGAGCTCGCCGAGCAGCTGGGCCTGCACGAGGGCTGCCAGGTGCTGCAGGCGGCGACCGGCAGGGCGGCGCTCGAACTCGCCAAGACGCACCAGCTCGACGGCCTGATCCTCGACGTGGGCCTGCCCGACACCGATGGCCGCGATCTCTGCAAGCTGATCCGGAAGGCCGGGGTCAAGGCGCCGATCATCATGCTGACCGGCCACGACAGCGACGCCGATGCGATCCTCGGCCTCGACAGCGGCGCCAACGACTACGTCACCAAGCCGGTCCGGCTCGGTGTGCTGCTGGCGCGCCTGCGGGCGCAGCTGCGCCAGTTCGAGCTCTCCGACGACGCCACCTTCCAGGTCGGGCCCTATGCCTTCAAGCCGGCCGCCAAGATGCTGGTGACCGCGTCGGACAAGAAGATCCATTTGACCGAGAAGGAGACGGCGATCCTCAAGTACCTCTATCGCGTCGGCGACCGGCCGGTCGCCCGCGACACGCTGCTCGACGAGGTCTGGGGCTACAATGCCGGGGTGACCACGCACACCCTCGAGACGCACATCTACCGCCTGCGGCAGAAGATCGAGCCGCTGTCGGGCGATCCGACGCTGCTCGTCACCGAGCCCGGCGGCTATCGGCTGGTCCGCTGACGGGCGGCTTCAGGCGGCGGCCGCGGCCAAGCGGCGCAGCGCATCCTCGAGGATGACGGCCGCGGCATGATGGTCGAGGGCGGCCCCCGGGCGCGGCCGCGCGAGCCTGCCCTCCGCGATCGCCGCGCGGACCGTCTCGGTCGAGAGCCGCTCGTCCTGCAGATAGACGGGCAGGCCGAGCTCGGCGGCGAGATGGCGCGCCCAGCCCTGCACGGTCGCCGCCATCGGCCCGTGGCTGCCGTCCATGTTCAGCGGCAGGCCGATCACCAGGGCGGCGACCCGGCGCTCGCGGCAGAGTGCCTCGAGCCGGGCGACATCGGCCGTCATCGCCCGGCGCTCGAGGGTGACGAGCGGGGTCACCAGCCGGCGGCCGGCATCGGTGCCGGCGACACCGATCCGGCGGCGGCTGAGATCGAGGCCGAGCAGCGAGCCCGCCCCGGGCAGGGCCGCCAGGAAGGCCCGGGCGGCGGTCCGCCCGGCC
>CAYWSB010000044.1:0-35622 GCA_964460465.1 uncultured Geminicoccaceae bacterium
TGAAGCGGTTCGTCTGGAAGACGAAGGTTTGAACCCTGGGTTGGGACAATCAAGGTTTGGCGTATCGGAATGCGCCCTGTTGGCTGTGGAGCGCCGCGCAGTGGGACTCCTCGCGCTGGCTGAGGGTCCTTTGGTGCCAATCGTTAATTGCGTAATGTGTCCCCCGAATTAGGAATTGTCGATCACGGCCGGAACCGATCCTGGAGCGGCCGCGGCCCCTAGAAGAAGCTCTGCGGGTCGATGTCCACCTGCAACCTGACAGCACCCGGCAGCTTCACGGTCTCGATCCAGGCCCTGATCTTGTCCGGCAGCTCCTGGTCGGGTGGTGCCTTGACGAGAATCCGCTCGCGGTAGCGGCCGCGCAGCAGGGCCAGGGGGGCGGGAGCGGGGCCCAGGATGTGCCAGCCCGGATGATCAGGGGCGGCCTTGACCAGCTTGCGGCCTTCGACCCGCACCGAGGCGCTGTCGGGGCCGGAGAGCACGAGCGCTGCCAGCCGGCCGTAGGGTGGCATGGCGGCATCCCGGCGCTCCTCGTCCTCCGCCGCCATGAAGGCGTCCCGGTCGCCCTTCGCCAGGGCCTGCATCACCGGATGGTCGGGCAGGTGGGTCTGGATCAGCACCCGCCCGGGCTTCTGCTCGCGGCCGGCGCGCCCGGCCAGCTGGTAGAGGAGCTGGAAGGTCCGCTCGGCGGCCCTGGGGTCGCCACCGGCGAGGCCGAAATCGGCATCGACCACGCCGGCCATGGTGAGATCGGGAAAGTGGTGGCCCTTGGCGATCAGCTGGGTGCCGATCAGGATGTCGATCCGCCGCTCGAGCATGGCGTCCACCAGGGCGTCGGCGGCCGCGGCACTGGTGACGGTGTCGCTCGTCATCAGGACGGCCCGCGCTTCGGGAAAGACGGCTCGCACCTCCTCCTGGACCCGCTCGACGCCGGGACCGGCCACGGCCAGGCTGTCGACCGCCCCGCAGTCGGGGCAGAACGGTGGGCGCGGCTGGTTGTAGCCGCAATGATGGCAGGTCAGGCGGTCGCCGAAGCGATGCGCCACCAGCCACGCCGCACAGCTCGGGCAGCGGAAGCGAAAGCCGCAGGCGCGGCAGAGGGTGAGCGGGGCGTAGCCGCGCCGGTTGAGAAACAGCATTGCCTGCTCGCCGCGCGCCAGCGTGTCGGCCAGGGCCCGGCGCAAGGTGGGCCCGAGAAACGTGCCCGGTCCCGGCTTGTCGCGGCGCAGATCGACGAGCTGCACGGTTGGCCTGGTCACCGCCGCGAAGCTGCCCTCGACGCGCGCGTGGGCACCGGCCAGGCCCAATGTCTCGAGCGAGGGGGTGGCCGAGCAGGTGATGAGGTTGGCGTTCTGCAGCCCGGCCCGCAGGCGTGCCACGGTTCGCGCATCGTAGATGACCCCGTCCTCCTGCTTGAAGCTGGTGTCGTGCTCCTCGTCGATGACGACGAGGCCAAGCTCCGGCAGGGGCAGGAAGAGCGCCGAGCGGGCGCCGACGACCACCGGCAGGCGCCCGGCCGCGGCGAGCTTCCAGGTCCGCCGGCGCTGGACGGTGGTGAGCCCCGAATGCCAGACCGCCGGCGGTGCGCCGAACCGCGTCGCGAAGCGCTTGAGCCACTGGGCCGAGAGCGCGATCTCGGGCAGCAGCACCAGGACCGGCCGACCGGCGGCCAGGCTGGCGGCGATCGCCTCGATGTAGATCTCGGTCTTGCCGGCGCCGGGCGGACCTTCGAGCAGCACCTCGCCGCGAGGCTCGCGGGCGAGCGCTGCCAGCACGCTGCTGGTGGCCGCCGCCTGCGCCGCCGTCAGCCGACCGGGGTCCGGCGTCGCGTAGGCGACCGGGTCCGCGAGCGCGGGCTCGGTCTGCCGGCTCGCGAGGTGCCCCTTGTCGACCATCGTCTTGACCACCGCCACCGAAACCCCCGCGGCGCGGGCGAGGGCGGTGGCACCCTGCGGGCCGGATTCGGTGAGCGCTGCCAGGACCGCCCGCTGCTTGGGCGTCGCCGATGTCGGCGCCGCGGCCAGCTCGATCACGGTCTGCAGGGGCTCGGGCTCGAACGCGGCGGGCGTGCTCAGCACCAGCCGCAGGACCGCGCCCCTCGGGGTCACCGTCTCGCGGGCCACGGCCTCGACCAGCCGCCGCAGAGGCTCCACCAGCGGCGGCTGGTCGAGCATGCCGAGCAGAGGCTTCAGCCGGGCCTCGGCCACCGGTCGCGTCGATCCGCGCTCCCAGACCACACCCGGCACACGTCGCGGGCCGAAGGGAACCACCACGTAGCTGCCCAGGGCCGGCGGCGCCGCATCGAACGGCGGGTCGAGCCGGTAGTCGAAGCTCGTGTCGAAGGGCAAGGGCAGGAGGACGGAAACGGTGGGCGCGGGCATCGGCGGCCGTTCGCGAGGGTGACAGGGCAGGGTGCTCGAGTGCTAGCATGCCGAGGTGCCTTGGATAACCCGTGCCGGAGCATGCGCGATGCTGGCCTTCGCCGAGCCCGACCTGGCCGACGCCTATGCCGCCTGGCGCGCCTGGCTCGCCCACGAGAAGCGTGCGGCCGCCAGGACGCAGGCCGGCTATGCGCAGGATCTGCAGGCGTTCATCGCGTTCCTGGCGGGGCATCAGGGCGGGCCGGTCGGCCTTGCGACCCTGCGCGATCTGGCACCGTCAGGCTTTCGCGGCTGGCTCGCCTGGCGGCTGAGGAAGGAGTACGCCAAGACCTCGACCCAGCGCGCGGTGGCGGCCGTGCGCGGCTTCCTCGACTTCCTCGATGCGCGCTACGGCCTGCACAATCCGGCACTCAGGGCGATGCGCGCGCCGCGCGCCGGCCGCCGGCTGCCCCGGCCGCTGGCGGTGAGCGAGGTGGCGGAGCTCACCGCGACGGCGGCCGACGACCCGTCGCGCGAGCCCTGGCTTCTGGCCCGCGACACCGCCCTCCTGCTCCTGCTCTACGGCGCCGGCCTGCGCATCGGCGAGGCGCTCGACCTCGATCGCGGCGACCTGCCGCCGGCAGGCGAGACCACGCTGCGCGTCATGGGCAAGGGCCGCAAGGAGCGGCTCGTCCCCCTCCTGCCGGTCATCCGCGCGGCGATCGACGCCTATGTCGACGCCTGTCCCCACGCCCTGCCGGCCGATGGCCCGCTTTTCGTCGGCGAGCGTGGCAAGCGCCTGCAGCAGGCCGTGCTGCAGAAGCGCGTGCGCGAGCTGCGGCATGCGCTGGGGCTGCCGGAAACCGCCACGCCGCACAGCCTGCGGCACAGCTTTGCCACCCACCTGCTGGGTCACGGCGCCGACCTGCGCGCCATCCAGGAGCTGCTCGGCCATGCGAGCCTGAGCACCACGCAACGCTACACCGGTGTCGATGCCGAGGGCCTGGTGCGGCTCTACGCCAGGGCGCACCCGCGCGCCTGAGCCGTCGCCCCGCCGCCTAGGCGCGGCTCAGGCCATGGCCGAGCTTCGGCATCTCGACCCTGACACTGGTGTCGATCTTCGACCGGCAGGCCTGATTGACGCGGAGGTCGCCGATGGCACTGACCAGCATAAAGGCGTCGGTGGGCGACAGGCCCAGCCGCTCGCCGAGGAGCGCCATCATCTCGCGCACGGCGATCTCGGCGGCCTGCTCGAAGGCCGGTGCCGAGGCGATCGTGATCAGCTGGCCGGCCGTCTCGGCGTGCGGCCAGGTCCGCCCGACGCCCTTTTCCAGACCGATGGTCACCTCGACCCTGGCGCCGATCTCGACCCCCGAGCCGGAGACCTCGCCGTCGCCCATGGCCGCATGAACGTCGCCGATGTAGACGAGGCCGCCCTCGACCTGCACCGGGAGGTGGATGCGGGTGCCGATCGTCAGGCGATTGCTGTCGATATTGCCCCCGTGGCGGCCGACATAGGCGGTGGCCCACGGCTCGCCGGCCGGCGCCACGGCGACCACGCCGACCATCGGCCGGACGGGAATGCGCAGCCCGCCGAACTGCACCATGCCGTCGGCGACGGCGCAGATCTTGGCCAGCGGCTCGTCCACGAGGCCGCGGACCAGACCCATGTCGGGCTTGACCAGGACGAAGCCCTGCGGGTCGAGATCGATGGCATGGATGTCGACCGTGATCGCGTCGCCGGGCTCGGCACCGCGCACGAAGACCGGCCCGGTGGCCGGGTTCGCCTTGGGGAAGCGGTCGTTGAAGTCGGGGGCGGTTTCCCGCACCTGATCGGGCCGCCGAAGCCGTCCGCCCCGTGCGTCGTGGGTCTCGACCAGAAGGCGCGCCGGGGCGTCGACGACCAGGAGCGGTTGGGCATCCTGGTCGAACGCGTAGACGACCCGGTCGCGCAACAGCCTGGGTATCGGCGGCATCGTCATTGCTCCTTCTCGCATGGATCCCCCCGGCGACACCGAGCGCGCGCCGGGACTCACAGCGCCTCGGCCATGGCTCGATCGACCAGGGCCGCGCGCCCTCGCTCGACCCGGTAGATCTGGTCGGCGACGTCGAGGAACTCCGGCCGGTGGGTGATGGTCAGGATCGTGGTCTCCCGGGTGAGCTGCTTGATCGCCTCGGCCACGGCCACTGCCGTGGCCGGATCGAGAGCGCTCGTCACCTCG
The DNA here is from genome assembly GCA_964460465.1 of uncultured Geminicoccaceae bacterium. GTDB lineage: Bacteria > Pseudomonadota > Alphaproteobacteria > Geminicoccales > Geminicoccaceae > SLRI01. Next base: position 4,583 of record CAYWSB010000044.1, read on the forward strand.
TCGAGGATCAGGAGCCGCGGCCGGCGCACGAGGGCACGGGCGATCGCGATACGCTGCCGCTGCCCGCCGGAGAAGCGGCCCCCGCCCTCGCCGACGATGCCGTCGAGCCCGCCCGCCAGCTCCCTGACGAAGCCGTCGACCCCGGCGAGCTCCAGGGCCCACCAGATGGTGGCGTCGTCGACCTGGTCGTCGCCGAGGGTCAGGTTGGCGCGCACGCTGTCGTGCAGGAGGAAAACCTCCTGCGGCACGTAGCCGACCAGCCGGCGCCAGGACGCGAGATCGATCTCGTCGAACGGCACGCCGTCCAGCAGGATGCGCCCCTGCTGCGGGCGGTGCAGCCCCAGCAGCATGTCGACGGTGGTCGTCTTGCCGCCACCCGAGGGCCCGGTCAGCACGGTGAGCCGGTTGGCGGGAACCACCAGCGAAAGCCCGTCCAGTATGGGGCTCTGATCGTGCGCGAAACGCAGCTCCTGCAGCTCGATCAGTCGGTCGAAGGCGGCCGGCCGGGTTCCCGTGGCCACCTCCGGATCGCTGCCGGCCTCGTCGATCAGCTCCTTCGTCGACATGAAGGCGCTCTCGAGCGACATCGCTTTCTGGTAGGCCTTCTGCAGCTTGCCGAGCGACGCCACCGAGCGGGAGACGACGAGCCCGGCGACGATGATCTCCGCCAGCGGCGCCTCGAAGTAGGTGAACAGGATGTAGAAGCCGCCACCGAGGAACAGCGCCATGACGATCAGCTGGGCGCTGTTCAGGAGCTCGGTCGTCATCACCTCGCGCCGCAGCGCATTGCGCAGCTTCCTGATCTTCTTGTCGAGCAGGCTCGCGAACGGCGCCTGCCGTCCCATGGCCCGGATCACCTTGAGATTATTCAGGGTGTCGTAGAGGAAAACGATCAGCTCGCGCGTCCGCAGCGTCTGCTGGCGGCCGGCCTTGCGGGCGGCGCGAATGAGGCCGTGCAGGCTCAAGGCGAGGATGAGCCCGAGACCCACGGCGAGCAGGGCGAGGCGCCAGGAGACGATGGTGGCAATGATCGCCATCACCACTGCCTGCGCCCCGAGGGCGACGAACTCGGCGCTCATCAGATAGGCGCGGGACGCACGGGTGGCGTCGTTGCTGATGACGGTCGTGATCCGGCCCATGCGCTGGTTGGCGAAATAGCGCCAGCGCACCTTCAGCAGGTTGGCGACCACCTGCCGGCGGAGGTCGGCAGCCACGGCCGCGGCGGTGTAGCCGACGAAGCTCATGACCACCATGCCGAGGAGCGCCCGGATCGTCATGGCGACGACCATGACGGCGATCAGCGGACCGATCTCGATCGGCAGGCCGACGACCTCCATGAACTGGCGCAGCGCCAGTTCGGCGGGCGATGCGGTCTCGGGCGTCCCGGTCGCGACCGTGATCACGGGGATCAGCGTCGCGAGGCCGATGCCTTCGAAGATGCTGGCGAGCGTCAGGCAGATCACGACCGCGACGGCCCGGCCACGGCCGGTCGCGAAGAAGATCGTGAGGACTTCGCGCATCGGGCTCCTTCGTGTCGATCACGGCGACGGCAGCGTCCTAGCCGACCGAAGCAGGCGGGCCAAGCATCCTCACCCTTCGCACGTCGTGCCCGGTCGTCGGCGACAAAAGAAAACGGCCGGTCGTCACCGACCGGCCGTTCCCTGCTTCAGCCGCGGCGCGGCTGGTGGTCAGTCCGCGGGATCGATGAGATCGATCTCGACCCGCCGATTCAGTGCCCGGCCTTCGGCCGTCGCGTTGTCGGCGACCGGCTGGGTGAAGCTGAACCCGGCCACGGTCATCCGGTCGCGGCTCACGCCGCGGTTCGCGAGATAGGCGGCCACGGCCTCGGCGCGACGCTCCGAGAGACCCTGGTTGTACTCCATCGAGCCCACGTTGTCGGTGTGGCCGTCGATGCGCACCGTCACGTCCGGATTGGCGAGCAGCAGGTCGGCGGCCGCGTCGATCTCGGCCGTGAACTCGGGCCGGATGTCCGAGCGGTCGAAATCGAAGAGCACGTCGGCGCTCAGCGAGATGCGATCCGGCAGGGCCTCGTCCACCGGCGCCTCGAGCTCGGCCAGCGCCGCATAGACGGCGTCACGGCAGGCGGCGATGTCGTCCGGCTGGAAGTTCTCCTCCTGCTGCTCGAGCCAGCAGTCGAAATCGGCCACCGCACGACCGGCCGTGGCCGGCAGACGCTGGCCGGGCTCGCCCTGCACGGCGGCCATCAGCCGCTGGTAGACTTCGCCGGTTTCGGCGGCGTGCTCGGGGGTCAGGGTGCGTGCGCTCGGCTGCTGCGGCATCACCCGCTGCCCGGACGCGGCGGCCAGCGCCTTCTCGGCGTGGAAGATCGTGTCGGTATAGTCCTGCATGTCGTAGAATTCGTACTGCGCGTGACCGAGATACGCCTCGTAGGCAGCGGCCTCGAACGCGCCGGCCGGCGCCGTCGCATTCTCGGCCTGCCCGATGATCTGGGTCGCCGCACCGCGGTTGGCGAACTTGTCGCCCAGGCCGTCGAAGTTCGGACCACCTGTGCAGGCGGCCAGCACGAAGGCGGCTCCCGCCGACAAAAGACCGAAACGTAAGAGACGCATGGCCCCCTCCTCAGGAATGATTTCGAAGCAACATTAACGGCCGCCCATTTCATGTACAGAGTGATGTTTGCGAATGTCGGAATGGTGTGTCGTTTCAGCCCGTTGCGATCGCTGCGCGCGCGGCGGCGACGGCCGGCGCAAATGTGACGGATTGGCCGAATGACAAATGCCCGCCGAAGCTGTACCGAGATCTCGGTTGTGACATGCCGCCGGCCGTCGTCGCCACTCGCGGCCGGAGGGTTCCGTTCACCCAGAGTAAAGGAGAAGCCGATGCCGGAGACGGAAGGGCTGGGGCGCACCGGATGGGCGGCGCTGGGGCTGTTGCTCCTGGCGATCGCTCTCGTCGTGTCTTTCGGCTTCGCGGCTGCGATTTACATCGGCCTGCTCGGGACGGCGGCAGCCATGGTGATCATGGTCATGCTCTGCCTGGGCGACACGATCAAGAGCTGAGGCGCGACAAATTGACGTTGGCCGGGCCTTGCGGCCGCCCGGTTCAGCGCATTGCGTCCAGGTCCAGGCAGGCCGTCAGCTCGCGCCACTCGCGCGCACTCATGCCGCTGGTCTCGGCGGTGACGCTCTCGCCGCGAAGCAGCCGCTTGACGACGGCAAGGCCGCGACCCGACAGGGCTGCCCCCTCGACCCGATAGTCGCGAAATGCCGCCGCGGTGAGCGGCACCCATTTCTCGACGATATCGGCCAGCACCTCGGCATACGCGCGGATCTCGTACTGGGCATGAGCATCCGCGCGAAGGGCAATGAAGTGCAGGAGGTTGTGCAGGTCGATCTTCCAGTACCACTGCGTGTAGGCGGACAGCGGCAGCACCATGCGCGCGAGCTCGCGGCTCAGCGCCGGCTCGCCCGGCGCATCGCCCAGCAGCCAGCGATAGGTGGCCTCCGCCTCGGCGGCGCTGGCTTCTAGCCGCTCCCGCACGGTCTCGGCCATGGCGGCGTTCAACGGCTCGCCGCGGCCCTGCCGGTTCTGCGTGGCCTGGGTCGCGAGGTGCTGGATCTCGGGTCGATAGGTGCCGTCGTCGAGCACGGAGTAGCGCGCCGAGTATTCGTTCACGCTGGCCGTGCGATGGCGAATCCATTGCCGTGCCACGAAGATCGGCAGCTTCACGTGGAGCTTGATCTCGCACATCTCGAACGGTGTCGTATGCCGGTGCCGCATCAGGTAGTTGATCAGCCCCTGATCGGTCGATACCTGCTTGGTCCCCTTGCCGTAGGAGACGCGGGCCGCCTGCACGATCGCGGCGTCGTCGCCCATGTAGTCGACCACCCGGATGAACCCCTGGTCGAGCACGGCAATCGGCTCGAACAGCAGGGCCTCGAGCGCCGGCACCACCGCGCGGCGGGTCGGCTGGGCAGCGCTCCGCGCATCGGCGATCTCGGCGAGAGCTTCGGCTGAAAGGGTCATGGATCGTACCAAGCTATGTCGGAGGACACGCGCAAGCGCCGTCCTGACGTCGCCTCTTTAAGCGTCGCTGGCAATCCCTTATATAGCTGAGTGCCGGAGCGATCCGGCTATGGCGATAAACGCCACTCGGCATAAGCGTATCGGACCCGGGGGCAGTACCCGGCGCCTCCACCAAACCCATCGCCGTCCATCGCCTGGTTGTCGGGCCTGGAGCGGGATCACTGGGGGCGACATAGGCTCGACGAGCGTGGTAAAGGGGTGGTTTTTGCCCGGCATGGTACCGCCGTTATCGGACCATCATGACAAGTGCCAACGACAACCGTATGGCTCTCGCTGCCTAATCTTTAGGTAAGCGCGGCTGGCAGGGGCCGGGCAACAGAATCCTGCCGAAAAGTCCAGGGTGCTTCGGCACCCTGGCGCGGCCCGGGGGGCGCCGGGCAACAGAAGCCCCCCAACTTGCCAATTTCGACTGGTCGGTTATCGTATCGCGATACAAGCGGATTGGCGCCGCCCGGTGCCTCATCGGGCCCCAACCGGTCAACCACGGCACTCGCGGGTGCCCGAGCGCGACGAAGGCCACATGCGGCGGCAGAGGATCGACTACGGTCAGTTGGTTGAAGCGGCGCTGCGCACGGTGGTCCGCGACGTGCTGCGGCAGTTCGCCGCCGGCGAGGTCCCGCCGCCGCATCATTTCTACGTCACGTTTCGCACGGATTATCCCGGGGTCGAGATTCCGGATTATCTGCACAGCCGCTACCCGTCCGAGATGACCATCGTCCTCCAGCACCAGTTCTGGGACCTCGACGTCGGCGACGACCGATTCGGCGTCACGCTGAGCTTCAACGATCGGCCCGAGCGGCTGGTGATTCCGTTCGAGGCCCTGCGCGTGTTCGCCGATCCCGGGGTCGAGTTCGGCCTGCAGTTCACGCTCAGCCACGAGGCGGACGCCGACAAGGCCGAGGCACCGCCGCTGCCATTGGCCGCCAAGACCGGTGCCAAGCCACGCCCCGTCACCGACGACGCCACGACGACGACGGCTCCGAACGGTGGCGATGGCGCGGAGATCGTGACGCTGGATCGCTTCCGCAAGAAGTGACGTCCCGGATGGAAGCCCGGCGGTCGGGCTGATGCCAAGGCCGAGCGTCGCGCGTTGCCCGGACGCGGCCTCGCGTCCGGTTGACAGCCGCCGCGCGGCACTTCATCCCGCACCGACATAAACCGATGCTGGATGGGGGACGGGTCATGACGGCGACTGTGCGGATCGAATCGGACACGTTCGGGCCGATCGAGGTCGACGCCTCCCGCTATTGGGGTGCGCAGACCCAGCGCAGCCTGCAGAACTTCAAGATCGGCGGCGAGCGCATGCCCGTCCCCCTTGTCCGGGCGCTCGGCGTGGTCAAGCGTGCCGCCGCCGAGGTGAACAAGGCGCAGGGCAGCCTGGATCCGAAGCTCGCCGACGCGATCATGGCGGCCGCCGGCGAGGTCATGGCGGGCGAGCTTGACGACCACTTCCCGCTCGTCGTCTGGCAGACCGGCTCGGGCACCCAGTCCAACATGAACGCCAACGAGGTGATCGCCAATCGCGCCACCGAGCTGCTCGGTGGCGAGCGCGGCCAGAAATCGCTCGTCCACCCCAACGATCACGTCAATCGCGGCCAGTCGTCCAACGACACCTTCCCCACCGCGATGCACATCGCCGCCTGCGAGGAGGTGCATCACCGCCTGCTGCCGGCGCTCGAGCACCTGAAGAACGCGCTGGCCGCCAAGGCCGAGGGCTTCAAGGACATCATCAAGATCGGCCGCACCCACCTCCAGGACGCGACACCCCTGACCCTCGGCCAGGAGTTCGGCGGCTACGTCCAGCAGCTCGCCTACGGCATCGCGCGGGTGGAGGCGACCCTGCCCCGGGTCCGCCAGCTGGCCCAGGGTGGCACTGCGGTCGGCACCGGCCTCAACAGCAAGAAGGGCTTCGACACGGCCTTTGCCGAGGCGGTGGCACGGATCACCGGGCTGCCCTTCGAGACCGCTCCCAACAAGTTCGAGGCGCTGGCCGCCCACGACGCCTTGGTCGAGCTGTCGGGTGCGTTGAACACCCTGGCCGTCAGCCTGATGAAGATCGCCAACGACATCCGGCTCCTGGGCTCGGGCCCGCGTTGCGGCCTGGGCGAGCTCAAGCTGCCGGAAAACGAGCCCGGCTCGTCGATCATGCCGGGCAAGGTCAATCCGACCCAGTGCGAGGCGATGACCCAGGTCTGTGCCCAGGTCATGGGCAACCACGTGGCGGTCACCGTGGGTGGTGCGAACGGCCACTTCGAGCTGAACGTCTTCAAGCCGGTCATCATCTACAATGTGCTGCAGTCGACGCGGCTGATCGCCGACGCGGCCATGAGCTTCGCCGACAACTGCGTCGTCGGCATCGAGGCCGACAAGCCGCGGATCGAGAAGCTGCTGCACGAGAGCCTGATGCTGGTGACCGCGCTCAACCCCAAGATCGGCTACGACAATGCCGCCCGGGTCGCCAAGAAGGCGCATGCGGAGGGGACGACGCTCAAGGAGTCGGCCCTGGCGCTCGGCCTTCTGGAGGCGGACGAGTTCGATACCCTGGTGCGCCCTGAGAAGATGATCGGCCCGTCCGACTAGGTGCCGCGCCGGCCGCGTCGGCAGCGCCGGCGCTTGAGGATTCGTTAACCCGGCTGGCTTAGGCTGCGCGCATGATCGTCCTGCGCGTCGTCGTCGTCATGATGCTCGCATCGGGGTTCGCCGCGGCGACCCGCGCCGAGATGCCATCGGCATGCGTCGCCGAGACGGCCGGGACCGTCGCCTGTATGGGCGAACGGCTCTGCCGGTGCATTTTCGAGCGGGGCGGCAGCCTGGTCGACCGTGTGGCGGGCTATCGGTGGGATTGCGGTCCGCTGCGCCCGGCCTGCCACCGGCCCCCGGCGATGCCGCAGCGCGAGGCCGAGACGTTCGGCGAGGTCGACGTGCTGCTGCCGTTGCATCGGCGGCGGCACTGGCCGCGGCCGCCCGAGCCGCCGCCCGCGGCCGAGGTGCGGCGCTGACGCGGGCGACAATTTTCAACGCCTGCGCGTGCATCTCCTGACTTGGTCGCGTTTAGCTTGACGAGCCGCGACAAACCCTGCGACAGAAGCGCGGCAACGGGCGGCGAAGTGCGAGCCATGGCATTGGTCGCAAACATAAAGTGCGCACGCGGCGGCGGTCGCCAGGCACCCCGTCAACGCGAGTGCCCTGCGGGTGGTGGACGGAGCATGCAGACCTCGTTGGCGCAGCACTATCTGGGCTTGCTGCAGGCATCCTGTCGCTGCGCCCTCGGCCCCGGGGCCTTTGGCGACGACGGCCGGCTGATCGACTGGCGGGTCGGGCTGTTGCCTTGCCTCGCCCATCTGGCCCGCCACGAGGTGACGCACGTCTTCGATCCGGGTCGCCTGCGCCAGCCTGAAGCCGCGTCGGCCATGGTGCTGAACAGCTTCCTGCCGTGGCGCGAGCGTGCGGACCGGCTGACGCTGGCCGGCCACGGCCCGTTCACCGACCTTCGCTTCGCCGCCCGGTGTCCGACCGGGGTTCGTGGGACGCCGCCCCTGCTCGACCTGCTGGCCGCCAACGACGAGACGCTGGTCGCCGTCGTGGCGCGCGGTCCGGACTATCTCGCGCACAAGCCGGCGCGGCTCGCCGCTGCCTATGCCACCACGGCGCTCCCGGACGCCATGGATGGTTGGCAGGCGCTGCTCGTCGAGCTGCTCCAGGATCCGGGCCGGTTTCGCCATCTCGACGCCGCGACGCTGCTGAAGAACGCGATCGGCCTCGCCCGGACCTTCCCGGGCCACGATCTCACCTTGCTCTACGTCTTTTGGGAGCCGTCCCGCGCCGACGAGCTCGCCTTTCACCGGCATCGCGCCGAGATCAGGGCCCTCGGCCAGATCGTGCAGGGCGCCTTCGTGGCTTTCGAGGCGAGAAGCTTCGTGGATCTCTGGCGCGAGTGGGAAGCGCTGAGCGACGAGCCGTGGCTGCGAGAGATGGTCGCAGAGCTGCGGGCGCGCTATGCCGTGGCCAGCGAGCCATCGCCTGCTCTATAAGCATTCGACCTTTGGTGGTCGTTTGCGGTCCCGAGGTGACCGGGGGGCGGTGGACGCCGCCGCCACGATGCCGCGGTCGCGGGGCGTTGGGGGACAGGCGACGATGGCGGAGAACGGCCGCACCTATTTCGATCGGCAGGAGGTGCGCGACCCGAACGAGCGTGAGCGCTCGATCTTTCACGCGCTACCCGGCCTGATCCGTCACGCCATCGACAATGCTCCCTTCTTTCGCGAGCATCTCGCAGGTATCGAGCCCGATTCGGTGACCAGCCGCGCCGAGCTCGCGCGTATTCCCATCGTTCGCAAGCCCATGCTCGAGGCTCGTCAGCACGCCCAACCGCCGTTTGGTGGCTTCGCCGCGACGGCCACGGGCCGGCTCGCCCATCTCTACGGCTCGCCCGGCCCGCTCTACGGCCTGGAGGGCAGTCGCAGCGACTATTGGCGCTTCGCCCGGGCGATGTATGCGGCCGGCTTCCGCCGCGGCGAGGTCGTGCTGAACGGATTCGACTATCATCTGGTTCCCGACGGGTTCATGGCCGATTTCGGTGCCAGGGCACTGGGCTGTCCGGTCATTCCCGCCGGCTCGACCGATCTCGATCGGCAGGTTCGGACCGTCGCCGATCTGGCGCCGGTCGCCTTCAGCGGCCGCCCCTCCACGCTACTCGCCCTCCTCGACCGCGGCCGGGCGCTCGGGGTCGCCACCACGTCGCTGCAAAAGGCACTGCTTGCCGGCGAGCCCCTCGACGCGGCCACGGTTGCGGCGCTGGCCGGCGACCACGGGATCGCAGCGTTCCAGTGCTACGCCACGGCCGAACTCGGCCTGATCGCCTACGAGACGGCGGCCCGCGACGGCCTCGTCGTCGACGAATCGGTCATCGTCGAGGTCGTCGATCCGAGCACCGGCAAGCCGGTCGGCCGCGAGCGAAACCGCGTTGGTCGAACCGGCGAGGTAATCGTCACGGCGTTCAATCCGGACTACCCGCTGATCCGCTTCGCCACTGGCGACCTTGCCGCCATCCTGCCGGGCGAGAGCCCCTGCGGCAGGACGAACATGCGCTTGCGGCCTGTGCCGGGGCACGTCGGCGCCCATGCGGCCGCTCCATCCTGACCTCGTGCGGAGCCCTTCAGCAAGCCCGGCCAGGCACGACATCACGGCCGGCACCGTCCAATTGGCGGGCATCGCCGGCAGCCTCGTGGCGGACGGCCTTTCGTGCCGGCGTGGCGGACGGCTCCTGCTGGAGGCCATCGACTGGTCGCTCGGGCCCGGGGACGCGCTGCTGCTCAAGGGCGCCAACGGCAGCGGCAAGTCCAGCCTGCTCCGCCTGCTCGCCGGCTTCCTCCGGCCAGCTTCGGGCAGCCTCACCCATGCCGGGCGGGATGTCTTCGCCGATCTGCCGCATTGGCGCACACAGCTGCACCTGATCGGCTACCAGGACGGGCTCAAGCCGGGCCTCACGGTCCTGGAGAACCTCGCCGCCACGACGGCCATTCTCGGTGGCGACAGCGCCCTGATCGAGGACGCACTGGCCAGCTTCGGGCTCTCCGACCTTGCCGGGACCGCGGCCCGCTTTCTGTCCTCGGGCCAGCGCCGGCGTACCGCGCTCGCCCGCCTCGTCGCCGTTCGCCGGCCGATCTGGCTCCTCGATGAGCCCGGCACCGGACTGGATGCGCGCAACCGCGATCGGCTGGAAAGCCTCATCGGCGGGCATCGTGCGGCCGGTGGCATCGTCATCGCCGCGAGCCACGGCGACGTGGCGCTGCACGCCCCGCACGTGCTCGATCTCGGCGATTGACCGGCGATGTGGCGACCGCTCTGGGCCCTTGCCCGCCGCGACCTTCGCCTGGCCTTTCGCTCGCCTACCGAAACCCTGCTGGGCGTGATCTTCTTCCTCGTCGCGCTCTCGCTTTTTCCCCTCGGCGTCGGCGCGTCGCCGGACATTCTGACGCGGATCGGCGCCGGCGTGATCTGGGTCCTGGCCCTCCTCGCCGTGCTCTTGACCCTCGATCGACTGTTCCAGTCCGACTGTGACGACGGCTCGCTCGATCTGGTGCATCTGGCCCCGGTGCCGCTGGAGCTCGTCGTGTTCGCGAAATGCGCCGTGCATTGGCTCACCAGCGGACTCCTCCTGGTCGTGGCGTCGCCCATCCTGGCCCTGCTCATGGCCCTGCCCGCCGACGCCTTCTGGGCCCTGCCGCTGGCGCTCCTGCTCGGCACGCCGACGCTGACCTTCGTCGGGGCGATCGGGGCCGCCCTCCTCGTCGGCAGTCGGCGTGGCAGCGTGCTCACCGCGCTGATCGTGCTGCCGCTCTATATTCCGGTTCTGATCTTCGGCATGTCGGCGGTCGATGGCGTCCTCCTCGGCCTCGGCGGCCGCACGGCCTTCCTGGTCCAGGGGGCGTTGCTGCTCACCGCTGCGGCCCTGGCGCCGTTCGCCACGGCAGCCGCGCTGCGGCTCGCCGCCGAATAGCCGGCGCGGCCGAGCGGGGGCTCCCGCGACCTCTCGCACATGCGGCGGCCGTCGATTCCCGTGGCGCGGTCACCATATTTGTGGTGTCTGACGCGTCGTCGCCGGTCGACGAGCCCAGGCCCCCGGAAAGCCCGCGCAACGGGGCAGCCACGGCGGATCGGAAAGTGGCGCGGGGCGCACGAGCGGGGCTCGGTGGTCGGCATGGCGCGCACCCGAGTAGCCTTCGAGCACCGAGCCACAAGTCCGATCCGCGCGCAGCGGCGAGAGGAGAGATCGATGTTCATCCAGACCGAGAGCACCCCGAACCCTGCCACCCTCAAGTTCCTGCCGGGCCGATCCGTCATGGAGGACGGCGTGGTCGACATCACCGATGCCGAGAAGGCTGCCGCGCTCTCGCCGCTGGCAGCACGGCTGTTCGCCATCGACGGCGTCGCCGGGGTCTATCTCGGGGCCGACTTCATTTCGGTGACCAAGGCGGGGACGGAGGACTGGTACATGCTGAAGCCGGCCCTGCTCGGCGCCATCATGGAGCACTTCATGTCGGGCGACCCGGTGCTCGTGGCCGGTGCCGATATCGACGACGACGTGCGGGTCGACGAGAGCGATGCCACCGTTCGGCAGATCAAGGAGCTGATCGACACCCGGGTCCGTCCGGCCGTGGCGCAGGATGGCGGCGACATCGTCTTTCAGGGGTTCGACCGGGGTATAGTGTACCTGCACATGCGCGGCGCCTGCTCCGGCTGCCCGAGCTCGGTCGTGACGCTGAAGAACGGCATCGAGAACCTCCTCAAGTACTACGTGCCCGAGGTGGTCGAGGTCCGATCGGTCTCCTGACCGCCTGTTTCCGCCCGGCAGCGCGACCCTTGCGGCTACTGGCTCTGGACACGGCCGGGGACGGCTGCTCGGTCGGCATTTTCGCGTCCTCGCGGCCCTTGGCGTTGCGGCGGCACGCGGGCGCATCCGGTCATGCCGAGCAGCTGCCGCGCCTGCTCGCCGACCTCCTGGCCGATGCACCCGGCGGGCTGCAGGCGCTGGATGCGCTGGCCGTGACCATCGGTCCCGGCAGCTTCAGTGGCATTCGCACCGGCCTTGCGGCGGCGCGGGGACTGGCATTGGTCGCCGGCCTGCCGGTCTTCGGCATCACGACCTTCGCGGCACTGGCTGCGGCTGCGTTGCGGGGGTCCTCGAGCGGGCGCCCGATCGTGGCTGCCATCGATGCCCGCCGGAGCCAGGTGTTCGTGCAGGTGTTCGATGCTGATGGCCACCCGATCTCGCCGGCGCGCGCCGCCACCCTGCAGGCTGCCGCGGCGGACCTCGTTGGCCCCCTTCGGCTGGTTGGTAGCGGGGCGAGGCTCCTGCGTCCGCTGCTGCGACCGGAGACCGAGATCGAGCTGGACGATGTGCGCCTCGATGCCGCAGCCGTTGCCGAGGCAGCAATGGTGGCGGCCGGGCGCGGGATGCAGCCGGTGCGCGGCACGACGCTCGGCCCCCTCTATCTGCGCGACGCCGATGCCCGGCTGGATGCCGGCCGCTCGCTGCTGCCCGTCGAAGGTTGACCCGATGCTGTCGTTCAAGACCGAGAGCCAGCTCACCATCAAGCCGGTCGGCGCCTTCGATCTCGGCCGCCTCGCGCGTCTCCACAAGCACTGCTTCGAGGAAGGCTGGAGCCGCGCCGACCTCGCGCACCTGCTGGCATTGCCGGGCGGCTTCGGTCTCATCGCCCGCCAGAGCGGCGGCGGCTTCGCCGGCTTCGACGCCCTGCGCGGGGTCGGTTTCGCGCTGCTCCGGGTGGTGCGCGACGAGTGCGAGCTTTTGTCGCTGGGCGTGATCCCGGCGCAGCGTCGGCGCGGCATCGCCGCCGCCATCCTGCAGCAGAGCATGCAGAGCTGCTACGACGCCGGGGCCCGGACGATGTTCCTGGAGGTCGCCATCGACAACCTGTCGGCACAGGCGCTCTACGAGCGGTTCCAGTTCGCCCGGGTGGGGACGCGGCCCGACTATTATGCGCGGCCGGACGGCTCACGCATGCACGCCTATACCATGCGTGCGGATCTCGCCGCGGCACTGGCCGGCGCCGGCGCGCCGACCTGCTGAGAAGGACGGCTGACGCGCCGTCACGGCGCGGCGGTCGACCGAAGGTCGCTTCCCCGAAAGCCTCTCGCAGGGAGAGCGCTCCGGCGCCCCCGGCGCGGCAGGCGCGCCCAAATGCAGGCGAGCGCCTGCCCGGCGGCGGTTGGGGGTTCAGCCTTTGACCCTGATCCAGAGCGCGACTATGCCGTCGTCCATCGGCTCGGTCGCGACGACGCCGTGCCCGTGATCCAGCACCGCGCGCGGCACATTGACGAGTGGCTCACCCTCCCGGAGCCGGACACATAGCAGTTCCCCTGCCGCCATCGTCTCCAGCTTGATCTTGGTGCGGACAAAGGTCATCGGACAGCTTTCCGCCGTTATGTCCAACTCCGCGTCTGCCTTCATGCGGCTACTTGTTCCCTTTTTGCTGAGCCCCGGCTGAAACTTCGGAAAACCCGCACATGCCTCTTGCATCCCCCGGCCGAGCAAATATATTTCGCGCGTCACAGCCTTCTTTGCTTGGGCGAAAGGATAACCCGAGAATGACCGACCAATTGAGCCAGAACGAGCTGCTGTCGCTGACGACGGAGATAGTCGCTTCCCACGTCTCGAACAACACCGTCGCCGTCAGCGATCTGCCGCAGCTTATCCGGCTCGTGTACACAGGGCTGGCCGAGCAGGGTCAGATCAAGCCCGAGGAAGAGCCCGAGAAGCTCGTTCCGGCCGTGCCGATCAAGAAGTCGATCCAGCAGGATCATCTGATCTGCCTGGAGGACGGCAAGAAGCTCAAGATGCTGAAGCGTCACCTCAAGACCCGCTACGACATGACGCCGGAGGAGTACCGCCGGCGGTGGGGCTTGGCCGACGACTATCCCATGGTGGCGCCAGCCTATGCCGAGCAGCGCAGCAGCCTTGCCAAGAAGATCGGGCTGGGCACGAAGCCGCGCGCGCGGGGACGCAAGGCCGCTTCCTGAGCGGCGTCGCGCGACCCGGCCGCGAGGCCGTCGCATCCGGCGATCGGCTTCAATCGCTGGGTGTTTGGCTGTCGCCAAGTAAGCGGGTGGCGTTAATCGCCACCCGTTTTGCGTCACCGGCCACGTTATGTTAACCTTCTGTCAAGAAAATGCCGCCATCCTGCACTACCTTCGGGCCGGTCAAGGGGTGGTGACGCTTGCGCCTGGACCTTGCCGCGCGGTATCCATGATCGGGCGTCGGATGCACGGCTGCGAGAGCGATTGGCGACAGCCGGACGGATGAAGGAAGACGCCGAGGTGCATTGCTGAAACCGCTTTATTCCAACGCCGGACGGCGGCCGTCGGCCGCGTTCGGCACGTCGGCGACGGCTGTGGAGCCGCGGGTGGTCGACGCTTTCGGCCGCGGTGCGCCGTTGCCGCGATGAGGGCTCGCGGCCGAGACCATCAACACGAGCGCGCGAGCGAGGGGGCTGCCCTGCTGGAGCGCGACAGCACCTTGCGGAAGCCGTTGTCCAAGAAGCTCCATATCAAGACCTATGGCTGTCAGATGAACGTGTATGACAGCGAGCGGATGACGACTCTGCTGGCACGGCACGGCTATGCCACGGTGGCTGAGCCCGTTGATGCGGATCTCGTGATCCTGAACACCTGCCACATCCGCGAGAAGGCGGCCGAGAAGGTCTATTCCGATCTCGGTCGGCTCCGCGCGATGCGTGACGAGCGGCGCGCCGCGGGCGCCGGCGACGTCAAGCTCGTGGTCGCCGGCTGCGTCGCCCAGGCCGAGGGCGAGGCGATGCTGGAGCGCGCTCCGTTCGTCGACATCGTCGTCGGGCCACAGACCTACCATCGGCTGCCGGAGCTGCTCGCCCGCCGCGAGCGCGCGGCCGGCGGGCAGGTCGACACGGATTTTCCCCTCGAGAGCAAGTTCGACCTTTTGCCCGAAAGGGCGGGTAGCACCGGCGTATCCGCCTTTCTGACGATCCAGGAGGGTTGCGACAAGTTCTGCACGTTCTGCGTCGTTCCCTACACGCGCGGTGCCGAGGAGAGCCGGCCGGCCGCAGCGATCCTGGCCGAGGCGCGGCGGCTGGTGAGCGGCGGTGCCCGGGAGGTCACGCTGCTCGGTCAGAACGTCAACGCCTATCACGGCGAGGGTCCGGATGGTCGGAGCTGGACGCTCGCCCGGCTGGTCATGGCGCTCGCCGAGATCGACGGGCTCTGCCGGATCCGCTACACGACGTCGCACCCGCGTGACATGGACGCGGCCTTGATCCGGGCCCACGCCACCGTCCCGCAGCTGATGCCGTTCCTGCATCTGCCCGTGCAATCCGGGTCCGACAAGGTGCTCCAGGCCATGAACCGGGGCTACACGGTGGCCGACTTCGAGCGGATCGTCGACGACCTGCGCACCATGCGGCCCGATCTGGCGCTGTCGTCGGATTTCATCACGGGCTTCCCGGGCGAGAGCGACGAGGATTTCGACTCGACGCTCGGCCTTGTCGAACGTGTCGGTTTCGCGCAGGCCTTCTCGTTCAAGTACAGCCCGCGGCCGGGGACCCCCGGCGCCGCGATGCCGCGCCAGGTGCGGGAGGACGTGAGGGCCGACCGCCTCAGGCGACTTCAGGCGCTCCTGGAGGGCCAGGCGGCAAGATTCAACGCCGCCATGGTCGGCCGGACCCTGCCCGTGCTGTTCGAGCGACCGGGCCGCCATCCAGGGCAGGTGGTGGGGCGGACACCCTATCTGCAGGCGGTTCACGTCGATGCGGCAGCGACGCTGATCGGCGAGATTCACGAGGTGGTCGTCACCGGCGCCCACCCGCACAGCCTCGCCGGCAGGCTCGTCGCTCGACGCGCCGCCGCCGCACCTTCAACCGGCGAGACTGCCGGCGCCGACCGGCGTCCCGCCCAGCCCGAGGAGACGTTCGCCTGACCACCATAGCCCCGCTCGCCGATTTCCAGGGCTCGAGCCATCGGGTCCGCTTCGATGACAATGCCACCTGTGCGGCACTCTTCGGCCAGCACCACGTGAACATCGCTCGGATCGAGCAGAAGCTGCCGGTCAGCATCGTCACCCGTGGCAACGAGATCTTCATCCAGGGCGAGAGTGACGCCGAGGTGGAGACGGCGGCCGCGGTGCTGCGGCGGCTCTACGCGCAACTGCAGAGTGGCCGGGAGGTCGGGCGCGACGACGTCGACGCAGCGCTTCGGATGGTTCAGGGCGATTCGGGCGAGGCGAGCTTCGGCCGCGAGGTTCGGACCGACCGTCGCACCATCATGCCGCGCTCGCCCAACCAGGCAGCCTATCTGCGCGCCCTCGAGCAGCGCGACCTCGTGTTCGCCCTGGGTCCAGCCGGCACCGGCAAGACCTATCTCGCAGTGGCGGCCGCGGTGTCGTTCATGCGCCAGCGGCGGATCGAGCGGATCATCCTCTCGCGGCCGGCGGTCGAGGCGGGCGAGCGACTGGGCTTCCTGCCCGGCGACCTGAAGGAGAAGGTCGATCCCTACCTCCGCCCGCTCTACGACGCCCTGCAGGACATGCTGCCGGAGGGCAAGCTGCAGACCAGGATCGAGCAGGGCCAGATCGAGATAGCACCCCTGGCCTTCATGCGTGGACGCACGCTCAGCCATTCCTTCGTCATTCTCGACGAGGCGCAGAACACCACCCCCTCGCAGATGAAGATGTTCCTGACCCGGCTCGGCGAGGGCTCGCGGATGGTCGTCACGGGCGATCCCACCCAGATCGACCTGCCGAGCGGCGCGCCATCCGGCCTCGCCGATGCCGTGGGCAAGCTCAAGGGCATCGCCGAGGTCGGGCTCGTGACCTTCGACCGCTCCGACGTCGTCCGCCACCCACTGGTGACCAAGATCGTCGAGGCCTATGAGAACGATACGCCGGCCCGCCCGCCGGCGGTCGCGACCTGAACCCCGAAAGCTGGAGACCGATGGCGCCCCGGCTGGCGCCGATGCAACGCCAATGGACAGTGACAGTAGCCCATCTATCGAGGTGGCGGTCGGCAACGGCGCCTGGCGCACGGCCGTCACCAATTGTGAAGAACTGGTCAGGCGGGCCTTACGCGCCGCGGTGCGCGACCCCGACTTCATGACCCCGGCGACGCCGGAACCCGCCTTCGGGATGCGGCGCACGCCGATCGAGGTCAGCATCCGGCTGACCGACGACCACGAGGTCCGGGAGCTCAACCGCCACTATCGAGGGCAGGACAAGCCGACCAACGTGCTGTCGTTTCCGGGCGACGATCCGGCCATGCCGCGCGAGCCGGGGCAACCCCTGCTCCTCGGCGACATCGTCGTGGCCCTCGAGACCACCGTGGCCGAGGCGGCCGCCGCGGGCCGCTCGGCCGACGCGCACTTGGCGCATCTGGTCGTCCACGGCGCGCTGCATCTCGGCGGCCACGATCATCTCGACGAGCTCGAGGCGGCGCGCATGGAGGCCGTGGAGACCCGTGTGCTCGCCGGGCTCGGCTATGCCGATCCCTATGCCGGGACGGAGCCTTGCCGGAGCGGCGGGCCCGAGCCGCGTGCGGGTGCTCGCAGCGGCGCGCCGGAGGTGGTGTCGTGAGGCAGCTGGCACGCGAGCCCAACACCAGCCCGTCACTGCTCGAGGGGCTGCTGCGCCGCCTGCGCGAGGTCGCGTCGGGCGAGAGCAGCACCGGCGGGCTGCGAGAGACCCTGGAGGACCTCCTCGAGGAGGAGGAAGCCGGCGGCGGCGCCGAGCAGTTCACCGCCGACGAGCGCGAGCTGCTGCTCAATGCCCTGAGCTTCGGCGAGCTCCGCGTCGACGACGTGATGGTGCCGCGCGCCGATATCCGGGCGATCGAGATCGAGGCCGGGCTCGACGAGATCGTGGCGACCATGCGCAGTGCGGGCCATTCGCGCCTCCTCGTCTACCGCGAAACGCTCGACGACGTGGTGGGCCTCGTCCACATCAAGGATCTCTTGCCCTTCTGGGGCGACGGCGAGCGCTTCAGGCTGGCCGACGTGATGCGCCCGGTCCCAGTCGTGCCACCCTCGATGCGGGTGCTGGACCTGCTCTTGGAGATGCGCAAGAGCCACGCCCACATGGTCGCCGTGGTCGATGAATTCGGTGGGACGGACGGGCTGGTGACGGTCGAGGACCTTGTCGTCGAGCTTCTCGGCGAGATCCACGACGAGCATCGAGCCGACGAGCCGGCCCAGCTCGTCCAGCGGCCGGATGGCGCGATCGAGGCGGATGCCCGGGTCGATCTCGACGATCTCGAGGAGCAGCTCGGCTGCAAGCTCTTGACCGAGGACGAGCGGGACGAGGTCGATACGCTGGGCGGCCTGATCGTCACCATGGCGGATCGCATCCCGGGCGTGGGGGAGGAGGTGCGGCATCCTGCCGGCTTCGTCTTCCACATCCTCGATGCGGACCTGCGGCGGATCAAGCGGGTCTTGATCAGGCAACGGGGGGCAGCGCGGCTCGAGCATCGACCGCCCCGGGCGCATCACGAGGACGCCACCGTGGGGGACGGCGGCGGTCACGAGCCGTCGAGTCAGCAGGCGGACCCTGACCGACTCCGATCCGGTGGTGCCGCAGGTGGCGGCGGGTGAGCACACTCGCTGCGCCTGCCGTGACCGAACGAGCCGCCGGTCGCTGGTCGGACCTCTGGGTGATGCCGCTGTCAGGTGCCTTCCTGGCCGCGGCGCTGCCTCCTCTCGGACTGCTGCCGGCGGCGCTCGCCCCGGCAGTGCTGTTCCTGGCCTTGCTGCGGCAGCCCGGCTACTGGTCCGCATTCCGCTCGGCCTGGCTGTTCGGCATGGGCTTTCACCTGACCGGGCTATACTGGGTCGGCATCGCCTTTTTCGCCGAGGCGGAGCGCTTCGGCGCGCTGGCGGTGCCGGGCGTGGTCGGGCTCGCCGCGATCCTCGCCTTTCTCGCGGCGGTGCCCTTGGCGTTCCTGGCGACCCGGCGGTGGCGCAGCCCCCTGGCGGCCGCCCTCGTCTTCGCCGGATTGTGGTGCATGGGCGAGCTCGCGCGTGGCCGGTACGGGGTGCAGTTCCCCTGGAATCCCCTGTCGCTGTCGCTGGTCGCGACCGATTGGTCGCTGCAGTCGGTGGCCCTGCTCGGCACGACCGGCGCCTCCTTCCTGCTGGCCTGGCTGGCCGCGCTCGTCGCTCTGGCGTGGCCCCCGGGGCGAGGCCGCGTGCTGCCGGCAGTGCTGGCGGCAGCGCTCGTGGCCGGGGTCGCAGGCTTCGGTCTCTGGCGACTGGCGGCGCCGCTGCCGCAGGCGGCCGACGACGGCACGCAGGTGCGGATCGTGCAGGGCAACATCGCCCAGCACCACAAATGGGACCAGACGCTGCGCCAGCGCTGGTTCGAGCGGCACCTGGCGCTGTCGGTCGCACCCGGCGCGGCGGTGCCGGATGTGGTCGTCTGGCCGGAAAGCTCCGTGCCCTACTCGCTCGAGGCGCTGGCCGAGGTTCGTCGCTTGATTGGCGGGGTCGTCCGCGCGGGCGGTCACGTCATCCTGGGCTCGGACTTCTACGATCCGTCGGACCAGCCGCCGCGCCTGCACAACAGCGTGTACACGGTGGCGGCAGACGGTGCCATCCTCGCCCGCTACGACAAGGTCGACCTCGTGCCGTTCGGCGAGTTCCTGCCCTTCCGGTCGATCTTCGGCCGGCTCGGGCTGGAGGCGCTGGCGGTCGGCAGCCAGGACTTCACGGCCGGCTCCGGGCGGACGACGGTCGCGGTTGACGGGCTTGCCCCGTTCAGCCCGCTGGTCTGCTACGAGGCCGCCTTCGCGGCGCGCGCCACCGACGGCAGCGGCCGGGCCCGCTGGATCGTCAACGTCACCAACGACGCCTGGTTCGGGATCTCGAGCGGGCCGCACCAGCATGCCGGCATGGCGCGGATGCGCGCGGTCGAGGCCGGCCTGCCGGTCGTGCGGGCCGCCAACACCGGCATCTCGCTGGTCACCGATGCGCGCGGCCGGCTGCTCGCCCACCTGCCGCTCGGCAGCATGGGCACGCTCGACCAGCCGCTGCCGCCCGCCCTGGCAGCAGCCCCGCCGGCGACCCGTTGGCCGTGGCTTGCGGCCGCACTGATCGTCGCCCTGCTCGGGCTCGCGGCGGTCGCCGAATGGCGGGCGCTGCGCCACGCGGGGTCGATCCCGGAGCGCTGACCGAGCGAAGCGGCGACTTGTCGCACCAATGGACGCGTATTGCCATGATGTGGCACCTGCGTCAGGTGTGCGCCGACGATTACCATGCTTGAAGCGGTGCCGATTCGGCGGCAGAACACGCCAACCCCGAGATTGTGGAGATTGCGTCCGATGGTCGCCAACGACTACCTGTTCACCAGCGAGAGCGTCGCGGAGGGCCATCCGGACAAGGTCTGCGACCGGATCTCGGACGAGGTGGTGGACGCCTTCCTGGCGGCGGAGCCCGAAGCCCGGGTGGCCTGCGAGACCCTGGCCACGACCAACCGGATCGTCATCGCCGGCGAGGTCCGCGGCCCCGCCACGATCACCCACGACCACGTCCGCTGCATCGCCCGTGATGCCGTCCGGGCGATCGGCTACGACCAGGCGGGCTTCCACTGGCGCGACGCCCAGATCGACGTCTGGTTGCACGAGCAGTCCTCGGACATCGCCATGGGCGTCGATGCCGGCGAGAACAAGGACGAGGGTGCCGGCGACCAGGGCATCATGTTCGGCTTCGCCTGCGACGAGACGCCGGACCTGATGCCGGCCCCAATCCTCTACGCCCACCAGATCCTGCGCCTCATGGCCGAGGCCCGGCACGCCGGCCAGACCCCCGAGCTCGGCCCCGACGCGAAGAGCCAGGTGACGCTGCGCTATGCCGCGGGCCGGCCGGTCGCCTGCACCTCGCTGGTCGTCTCGACCCAGCACAAGGCCTCGGCCGGCCGTGATCAGGTGCGCGAGATCGTCCGCGGCTTCGCCAGGCAGGTGCTGCCCGAGGGCTGGATGCCGCACGAGGACGAGTTCTACGTCAATCCGACTGGCCAGTTCATCATCGGCGGCCCGGACGGCGACGCCGGGCTGACGGGCCGCAAGATCATCGTCGACACCTACGGCGGGGCAGCGCCACACGGCGGTGGCGCCTTCTCCGGCAAGGACCCGACCAAGGTGGACCGGTCGGCCGCCTACGCCGCCCGCTACCTCGCCAAGAACGTCGTCGCGGCCGGGCTCGCCAAGCGCTGCCTCATCCAGCTCTCCTATGCCATCGGCGTCGCCAAGCCGCTCTCGATCTACGTCGACACCCAGGGCACGGGCGACGTCGACGAGATGCGCCTGGCGGACCTCATGATGGACCTCGACCTCAGCCCGCGCGGCATCAGGCGCCGGCTCGAGCTCAACCGGCCGATCTACGCGCGCACGGCGGCCTACGGCCATTTCGGCCGGCAGCCGACCAATGACGGTGGCTTCTCCTGGGAGCGCACCGACCTCGCGGACGAGCTCAAGCGCGCGGTCAGCTGAGACCTTGACGAGCGGGCCGGCGGACGCGGCCGGGCCGGGCGCCCGGCCGCGCCGGGTTCTCTACGGCCGCAAGAGTGGTCCAGGGCTGGGCCCGGTGCAGCGGGCCCGACTGCAAAGGCTCTTGCCGCGGCTTGCGATCACGCTTCCCGAGACCGGCCTTCTTCGCCCACAGAGCCTGTTCGGCCCGACGGTCTCGAGGGTATGGCTGGAGATCGGGTTCGGCGGTGGCGAGCACCTGGCCTGGCAGGCGAGGGCCAATGCCGGGGTCGGCATGATCGGCGTCGAGCCCTATCTCGACGGCGTGGCCCGGCTGGCGCGAACGATCGAAGCGGAGTGCCTGACCAACATCAGGCTGCTCGTCGACGATGCCCGGCTCCTGCTCGAGCGCCTCGAGCCCGGCTCGATCGAGCGGCTGTTCGTGCTCTTTGCCGATCCCTGGCCCAAGAAGCGCCACTGGAAGCGCCGCATCATCAATTCGGCGACCGCGGCCCGCTGCGCCGATCTGCTGACCGTCGGCGGGGAGCTGCGGGTGGCGACCGACGATCCCGGGTATCGCCGCTGGATCCTGGCCACACTCCTGGGCGAGCCGCGTCTCGAGTGGCAGGTCGCGGGACCGCCGGACTGGCGTGAGCGTCCGGCCGACTGGCCGCCGACACGGTATGAAGAGAAGGCGATCGCAGCGGGTCGACGACCGGTCTTCTTGCGGTTCCGGCGCCGGCCGCCCATCTAGACGCTTGCAAGGAGCGGCGATTCCCCCCATAAGCAGCTGACATCTCGGCTTTCGAAAGCAGAGTGGGTCTCGGCCCGCTCTTTTTTGTTTTGCGGCGGGCCGGCACTTTCTGACGCCTCGGGCGTGGACGACGGCTGGCGGCGGCGCGGACAGCGCGACACACGAACCGGACGACGACGTAGAGAGAATGGCGACGGAACAGGCGGGACAAGGGTTCGCGGACATCGCGGCGCTCCTGGCGCCCACCTTGCACGACCTCGGCTTCGATCTCGTGCAGGTGCGACTGACGGGAGGACAGCGGCGGACGTTGCAAGTGATGGCGGAGCCATTGGATCGAGCGGCCGGCATGACGGTCGACGATTGCGCCGAGATCAGCCACGCCATCTCGGCCGTTCTCGACGTCGCCGACCCGATCGAGGGGCCTTACGCGCTCGAGGTGTCGTCGCCGGGGATCGACCGGCCGCTGGTGCGTCCCGACGATTTCGTTCGCTTCGCCGGGCACGAGGTGCGCATCGAGGTGGACCCGCCGCAGAACGGCCGAAAGCGCCTCGTGGGGCGTTTGGACGGGATCGTTGACGACGGCGCCGTCCGGATCACGGTCGACGGGTCGGAATGGCGAGTGCCGTTCGAGCGGATCAAGCGGGCCAAGCTGTCATTGACCGACGCGCTGATCGCGGCCGCCCTCAAGGGCGGCGCCGCCGCGCACGAGGCGAAGGAGTAGGCGGATGGAGCTCAGCACCGGACTGGGGCGCGCGGAGCTGTTGCGGGTGGCCGAGACGGTCGCCCAGGAGAAGGGCATCGATCCGACGGAAGTGATCGAGGCGCTGGAGCAGGCGGTGCAGACCGCGGCCCGCAAGAAGTACGGGCTCGAGCACGAGATCGTCGCCGAGATCGACCGCAAGACCGGCGAGATCAAGCTTTTCCGTCAGCTCGAGGTGGCCGAGGTGGTCGAGGACTTCGCCCGGCAGATCAGCCTCGACGAGGCCCGCGACAAGAATCCGGCGGCGCAGGAGGGTGACATCATCCTCGATCCGCTGCCGCCCATCGATCTCGGCCGCATCGCCGCGCAGAGCGCCAAGCAGGTGATCGTGCAGAAGGTCCGCGACGCGGAGCGCGAGCGCCAGTACAACGAGTTCAAGGATCGTATCGGCGAGATCGTCATCGGCGAGGTGAAGCGGACGGAGCACGGCAACGTCCTGGTCGAGCTCGGCCGGGCCGAGGCGATCGTCCGCCGGGACGACCTGATTCCGCGCGAGAGCTTCAGGAACAAGGATCGCATCCGCGCCTACCTGTACGACGTGCGCCACGAGACGCGGGGCCCGCAGATCTTTCTCTCGCGCACGCATCCGCAGTTCATGGCGAAGCTGTTCGAGCAGGAGGTGCCGGAGATCTACGACGGCATCATCGAGATCAAGGCCGTCGCCCGCGACCCGGGCAGCCGGGCCAAGATCGCGGTGGTCTCGAAGGACGCCTCGATCGATCCGGTCGGCGCCTGCGTCGGGATGCGCGGCAGCCGGGTGCAGGCGGTCGTGCAGGAGCTCGCGGGCGAGAAAGTCGACATCATCCCGTGGTCGCCCGACCCCGCCACCTTCGTGGTCAACGCCCTCGCACCCGCCGAGGTCAGCAAGGTGGTGCTCGATCCCGAGGCACGGCGGATCGAGGTGATCGTGCCCGACCACATGCAGCACATCGCGATCGGCCGGCGCGGCCAGAACGTGCGCCTCGCCTCCCAGCTGACCGGCTGGGACATCGACATCATGTCCGAGGGCGCGGACAGCGAGCGGCGCAACCGCGAGTTCCGCGAGGCGACCGAGCTCTTCATCGAAGGCTTGAACGTCGAGGAGGTGATCGCCCAGCTCCTGGCCACCGAGGGCTTCTCGACGATCGAGGACGTAGCGTATGCCGAGGTCGACGAGCTGGCCCAGATCGAAGGGTTCGACGAGGAGATCGCCGAGGCGCTGAAGGAGCGGGCGGCCGCCTATCTCGAGGAGCAGGAGCAGCTGCTGGCGCAGGAGGCGGAAGCACTCGGCGTCGGCGAGGATCTGCGCGCGTTCACCCTGATCGATCTCAAGACGATCGTCGCCCTCGGCCGGCACGACGTGAAGAGTCTCGAGGACTTCGCCGATCTCGCGGCCGACGAGCTGGTCGAGATGCTGGCGGGCGAGGTGCCGATGGACGCTGCCACCGCCGGTGACCTGATCCTGCAGGCGCGGCTGGTGCTCGGCTGGATCGAGCCGGCGGACGAGGCCGATGACGACGAGGCAGCGGAGGGCGGCGACGACGCGACTGCGGCCCATGGTCACGAGGGGGCGAGGCACTGAGCATGATGGCCGCCGATCGGCCCAGCGACCGAGCCGCATGTCGGCACGCCGAGCTCGACGCGCGCGAGATCGCCGTGGCGCAGCTGCCGGGCGATGCCGGCGAGGCGGCGCCGCGAATGCGGCGCGACCTGGCCACCCGCCAGGGCGGTGACACTCGGACCATGTTGCGCTTCGTCGTCGACCCGGCCCGCCGACTGGTGCCCGATCTGGCCGAGCGGCTGCCCGGACGCGGCTTCTGGGTGGCCGCCGACGCGAAAAGTGTCGAGGCCGCGATCAAGAAGCGGGTATTCGATCGTCAGGCCGGCGGCGCCGTGGCCGTGCCGGAGGACCTGCCGCAGTTGCTGGAGCGGCTCCTGGTGCAACGCTGCCTCGATGCGATCGGTCTCGGTCGGCGGGCTGGCGAGCTCGTCTCCGGTTTCGACCAGGTCGCCGCCATGCTGGCCACGGGCGAAAGGGGCGTGCTCATCGAGGCCGCCGACGCGGCCACGCACGGCAAGCAGAAGTTGCGGGCGAAGCAGGGCGCCGGGCCGGTCGTGGCCAGCTTCACCCGGGTCGAATTGGGCGCAGCGCTCGGCCGCGATGCAGTCGTGCACGCCTGGCTGAGAAGCGGTAGATTGGCGTCGCGCCTGCTGGCCGACGTGGCGAGGCTCGAAGGGTTTCGCCGGCCCGCGCCGGATGCGGGCGGGCAAGGCGCGAGCGAGAAGCAAGGGATTTGACGAGCAAGATGAGCGACGCCAAGGGGCAGGACCGCAACACGCGAATCGAGCTCGGCAAGGGCGCGGGCAGTGGCCGGCTCGAGCTGAAGAAGGCGGGCGACCAGGGGACGGTGCGGCAGAGCTTCAGCCACGGCCGCAGCAAGGCCGTGGCGGTCGAGGTCAAGCGCCGGCGTGGTCCGGCGCCCCGATCGACCGGTGCACCTGCGCCGACGACCGAGACGCAGCTGAAGGCGCCGGCGGCGACACCGCCGGCCACGACATCGCCGGCGGCGGCCCGAACGGCGGCCGATGGCTTGCGCGCGCCGCGGCCGGCCGCTCCGGGCGGTGCTCGCGGGGGCAGCCGTGGGCCGATGACCCTGCCGACCCTGACCGAGGACGAGAAGCGCTCGCGCCTGCGCGCCCTGACCGAATCGAAGAAGATCGAGGAGGAGGCGCGGGCCAGGGCGGCCGAGAACGCCCGTCGCGCCGCCGAGGAAGCCGCCCGGCGCAAGGCCGACGAGGAGGCCGCTGCCGCACGCAAGGCCGAGGAGGAGGCGCGGCGCAAGGCCGAGGAGGACGCTCGCCTCAGGGCCGAGGAGCAGGCCGTGCGTCTGCTCGCCGACGAGGAGCGACGGCGGCAGGCCGAGACCCAGGAGCCGGCGGTGCCGCCGGCCGGTCCGTCGCCGGACGAGGTCGCAGCGCTCGAGGCCAGGACGCCGGAGGAAGGCAGGCGTGGCGCCAAGTTGTCGGTGCGGCAGCCGGTCGGGCCGGCGGACGAGGAGGAGCAGCGCGGCAAGGGTGGCAAGGGCGACCGGCGCAGCACGCTCCGGCGCACCGACAAGGATACGCGCCGCAACGACAAGCGCCTGATCCTCGCGACCGACGAGGAGGCCGAGGAGCTCGAGCGCACCCGGTCGCTGGCGGCGCTGAAGCGGCAGCGCGAGCGTGAGCGGCGGCAGCAGTCGGCGGCTTCGAGCGAGCCGTCCGTGCGTGAGGTGGTGGTTCCGGAGATGATCACCGTGCAGGATCTCGCGGCGCGCATGGCGATCCGCGGGGCCGAGGTGGTGAAGGCGCTGATGCGCAGCGGGATCATGGTGACGATCAACCAGACGATCGACGCGGACACGGCCGAGCTGGTGCTGGCGGAGTTCGGCCAGGCGGCGAAGCGCGTCAGCGAGAGCGACGTCGAGCTCGGCCTCGAGGGGCAGGCGGACGATCCGGCCAGCCTCAAGCCGCGGTCGCCCGTGGTCACCGTCATGGGTCATGTCGACCACGGCAAGACGTCGCTGCTCGATGCGCTGCGCAAGAGCGACGTGGTTTCCGGCGAGGCCGGCGGCATCACCCAGCATATCGGCGCCTACCAGGTGAACGTGGGCAGCGGCCTGCCGGTGACCTTCATCGACACGCCCGGCCATGCCGCGTTCACGGCGATGCGCGCCCGTGGTGCGTCGATCACCGACATCGTGGTGCTGGTCGTGGCCGCGGACGACGGCGTGATGCCGCAGACCGTGGAGGCCATCCAGCACGCCAAGGCGGCCAAGGTGCCGATGGTCGTCGCCATCAACAAGATGGACCACCCCGAGGCCAATGCGGAGCGGGTCAAGCAGGAGCTCCTCAGCCACGACGTGGTCGTCGAGGATTTCGGCGGCGACGTGCTCGCGGTGCCGGTGAGCGCCCTCAAGCGCACCGGTCTCGAGACGCTGATCGAGCAGCTGCAGCTGCAGGCCGAGCTGCTGGAGCTCAGGGCCAATCCCGAGCGCGAGGCCCGGGGTGCGGTGATCGAGGCCCGGCTGGATCGCGGCCGCGGCGTGGTCGCCACCGTGCTGGTCCAGAACGGCACCCTGCACCAGGGCGACATCGTCGTCGCCGGGGCCTCGTGGGGCCGGGTCAGGGCCATGACCAACGACAAGGGCGAGCAGGTCCGCGACGCCGGGCCGTCGGTCCCGGTCGAGATCCAGGGCCTGGACTCGGTGCCGGACGCCGGCGACGAGATGGTCGTGGTCGACAGCGAGAAGCGGGCTCGCGACATTGCCGAGTACCGCGACCGCAAGCGGCGCGAGCAGCAGCAGCTCAAGGCCGGCCCGGTGCGCAGCTCCCTCGAGGAGATGTTCTCGCAGCTCAAGTCGGGCGAGATCCAGCAGTTGCCGGTGGTCATCAAGGCGGATGTGCACGGCTCGCTGGAGGCGATCCAGGCCGGTCTGGAGAAGCTGGGCAACGAGGAGGCCAGCGTGCGGGTGCTGTTCGGCGGCGTG
Source organism: uncultured Geminicoccaceae bacterium (assembly GCA_964460465.1). GTDB lineage: Bacteria > Pseudomonadota > Alphaproteobacteria > Geminicoccales > Geminicoccaceae > SLRI01. Next base: position 31,670 of record CAYWSB010000044.1, read on the forward strand.
GGTGCCATCACCGAGAGCGACATCACCCTGGCCCAGGCGTCGAATGCCGTCGTCATCGGCTTCAACGTGCGCGCCAACGCGCAAGCCCGCGACATGGCCAAGCGCGAAGGCATCGAGATCCGCTACTACGCCATCATCTACCAGCTCCTGGACGAGATGAAGGCGCTGCTCGAGGGCATGCTCGCACCGGAGGCCAAGGAGAACATCCTCGGCCACGCCGAGATCCGCGAGGTCTTCAATGTCTCCAAGGTCGGCAAGATCGCCGGCTGCCGCGTCATCGACGGCCTCATCAAGCGGCAGGGCCGGGCCCGGCTGCTGCGCGACGACGTCGTGATCTACGACGGCCAGCTCGGCTCGCTGAAGCGGTTCAAGGACGACGTGCGCGAGGTCCGCGAAGGCTTCGAGTGCGGCATGTCGATCGAGGGCTACAACGATATCCGTCAGGGCGACGTCATCGAGGTTTACGAGGTGCAGGAGGTGGCGCGCACCCTCTAGGGTTCGGGGAGCACTGCGCGTCGGCCCGTCCGGCCGGCGTCGTCGGCGGACCCGTCGGGCCAGCCACCCCTTGTGTCGCCCGCGCGCGCCATGCCAGAGGCTATCCAATGTCCAGGGAACGATCGGGCGCAGCACCGTCGCAGCGCCAGCTCAGGGTCGGCGAGCAGATGCGCCATCTCCTCGCCGAGCATCTGCGGCGCGGCGATCTGCACAACCGTCACCTCGAAAGCGTCAGCGTCACGGTCTCCGAGGTGCGGATGAGCCGCGACCTCCGCCATGCCCACGTCTTCGTGGCCGAGCTCGGCCAGGATGCTCAGCCGGCGACGCTCCAGGCACTCGAGCGCGTGGGCCCCGTCCTCGGCGGCCGGCTCGCCCGCGAGATGAACCTGAAATACGCACCCAAGCTGCGCTTCGAAGCGGACACCAGCTTCAGCTATGCAGCCAGGATCGACACGCTGCTGCAGGAGGGTCTGAAACCGCACGGCGGCCCTGCAGGCCGGCCGGGGCCCGACGACCCTGACGCGCAGGGGCAGCGATGAGCCGGCGGCGCAAGGGTCGGCGGATCAATGGCTGGCTGATCATCGACAAGCCCGCCGGCATGACCTCGACCCATGTGGTGAACCGGGTCAAGCGGCTGACCGACGCGCAGAAGGCGGGCCATGGCGGCACGCTCGATCCGCTGGCCACGGGGGTGCTGCCGATCGCGCTCGGCGAGGCGACGAAGACCGTGATGTACGTCATGGATGCGGCCAAGCGCTACCGCTTCACGGTTCGCTTCGGTGCCTCGACCACGACGGACGACAGCGAAGGCGGCATTCTGGAGACCAGCGACAGTCGGCCGAGCGATGCCGAGATCCTGGCCGTGCTGCCCTCGTTCACGGGAACCATCATGCAGCGGCCGCCCGACTTCGCCGCCGTCAAGATCGCGGGCGAGCGGGCCTACGACATCGCCAGGCGCGGCGAGGCGGTCGACTTGCCGGAGCGCGAGGTTCGCTTCGACGAGATCGTGCTGGTCGGCAGGCCCGATGCGAATCACGCGGTGCTGGAGGCGGCGTGCGGCAAGGGCGCCTACATCCGCGCGCTGGCTCGCGATATCGGCCGCCGGCTCGGCTGTCTCGGCCACGTCACCGCGCTCAGGCGCCTGGCGGTGGGACCATTCACCGCAGACGCCGCCATCGGCCTCGACGCCCTTGTTGAAATCGTCGAACATGATACGTTACCGCAAGTATTGGTTTCGGTCTCGACGGCGCTGGCCGACATCCCGGCGCTCGCCGTGACCGAGCCGCAAGCAGCGCGGTTGCGCTCCGGTCACCCCATCCGCATCTCACCACGCCTCGTCATGGGCGAGACGATCGAAGGGGGAACCATCAAGGTGTTGACCGAGGGCGGTCTCGTGGCGCTCGGCCAGCTCAATGATGGGGAGCTCCGCCCGCTGCGCGTCTTCACCGCTTGAACGGCACGCCGTCGACCAAACGGGGCCGCCACCCAGAAGGACCAGACGATGTCGATTACGCAGGAGCGCAAGCAGGCGCTCATCAGGGACTTTGCCGTGACCGAAGGCGACACGGGCTCACCCGAAGTTCAATGTGCGATCCTCAGCGAGCGCATCGGCAACCTGACCGAGCACCTCAAGGCGCACCAGAAGGATTTCGCCTCCCGGCGCGGCCTGTTGATGATGGTGGGCCAGCGCCGCCGCCTCCTCGACTACCTCAATCGAAACGACGGCGCGCGCTACCGCGCGCTCATCGAGCGGCTCGGCCTGCGGCGTTGATCCCCGGGCAAGGCTGCCGCTCCAGGCGTTGCGCCGCGCATCGTACGGCGCCGGGCCGGTCCGCTCTGGTGGCGGACCGGCAGCCTGCCGTTGCAGGCCACAGAAAGGTTACGTGAATGTTCAAGACGACGATCAAAGAGATCGACTGGATGGGCCGCCGGCTGCGGCTGGAGACGGGTCGCATTGCGCGCCAGGCCGACGGCGCCGTGCTGGCGCAGTTCGGCGAGACCGTGGTGCTGGCCACCGCGGTCGGGGCGAAGTCGGTCAAGCCCGGCCAGGATTTCTTTCCGCTGACCGTGAACTACCAGGAGAAGGCGTTCGCGGCCGGCAAGATTCCCGGTGGGTTCTTCAAGCGTGAGGGCCGGCCGACCGAGAAGGAGACGCTGACCTCCCGCCTCATCGACCGGCCGATCCGGCCGCTTTTCCCGGACGGCTTCAAGAACGAGACGCAGATCATCGTCACCGTCCTCGCCCATGACGGCGAGAACGATCCCGACATGCTGGCGATGATCGCCTCGAGCGCCGCGCTCACGATCAGCGGCCTGCCGTTCCTCGGCCCGATCGGCGCCTGCCGCGTCGGGCACATCGATGGCCAATTCGTGGTCAACCCGACGATCGAGCAGCTCAAGTCGAGTGCCCTCGATCTGGTCGTGGCCGGCACCCGCGACGCCGTGATGATGGTCGAATCCGAAGCCCGGGAGCTGCCCGAGCAGACCATGCTGGATGCGGTGATGCACGGTCACCGGGCGTTCCAGCCGGTGATCGACCTCATCATCGAGCTGGCCATGGCCTCGGCAAAGGAGCCCTGGGAGCTGCCCGAGAGCGACGACGAGGCCCTTTACGGCAAGCTGAAGGCCGCGTTCGAGGGCACGCTGCGCGATGCCTATCGCGAGACGGTCAAGCAGAGTCGGGTCGAGAAGGTCGCCGCCGTGAAGAAGGCGGCGGTCGAGGCGCTGCTCGACCATCCCGACGACGCCACGGCCAAGCAGAAGCTCGCCGAGCTCTTCAAGCGCCTGGAGAGCGACATCGTCCGCAACGACATCCTCGAGACCAGAAAGCGGATCGACGGCCGCGACCTCGTCACCGTCAGGCCGATCGTGGCCGAGGTCGGCGTGCTGCCCCGGGTGCACGGCTCGGCGCTCTTCACCCGCGGCGAGACCCAGGCGCTCGTGGTGGCGACCCTCGGCACCGGCCAGGACGAGCAGATGATCGATGCGCTGGAGGGCGACAGCCGCCAGCATTTCATGCTGCACTACAACTTCCCGCCCTATTCGGTCGGCGAGGCGGGCCGGATCGGCACGCCCGGCCGGCGCGAGGTGGGCCACGGCAAGCTCGCCTGGCGGGCGACCCATCCGCTGCTGCCGGCCAAGGAGGCCTTCCCCTACACCATCCGGGTGGTCTCCGAGGTCACGGAGTCGAACGGCTCGAGCTCGATGGCCACGGTCTGCGGCACCTCGCTCGCCCTGATGGATGCAGGCGTGCCGCTGCCCCGGCCGGTCGCCGGCATCGCCATGGGCCTGATCAAGGAGGGTGACCGCTTCGCCGTGCTCTCCGACATCCTCGGCGACGAGGATCACCTCGGCGACATGGACTTCAAGGTCGCGGGCACCGAGGTCGGCGTCACCTCGCTGCAGATGGACATCAAGATCGCCGGCATCACCGAGGAGATCATGCGGATCGCGCTCGA
>CAYWSB010000045.1:0-35072 GCA_964460465.1 uncultured Geminicoccaceae bacterium
GCCACACCGGCCGGGCCGGCGGCCGAGGCCCTGGCCATCGAGGTCCTGTTCCAGGAGGGGCTGCGCGCGCTCGAGGCCGGCGACACCGAGACGGCGATCCGCCGCTTCACCGCCATCCTCGCCCAGAGCCCACGCCTGCACCGGGTCCGCCTCGAGCTCGCCCGGGCCTATTTCCTGGCCGAGGACTGGGCCGATGCGCGGCGCGAGTTCTTCGCCGTGCTCTCCGCCGACGTGCCCGACCCGGTCAAGGACACCATCATCCGCTTTCTCCGGCTGATCGATCTCCGCCGCGGCTGGAGCTGGGACCTCGATGCCGGCCTGCGCAGCGGACCCGAGAGCGGGCGCCGCTACAGCTCCGACACGGTCACCCTCAACGTCGGCGGCCAGAACCTGCCCTTCACGGTCGACCGGCCGTCGACCCCGGATATCGGCGCCTTCGTCAGCGGCGGGCTCGAGTACCGCGAGCGGGTCACCGCCCTCGACGACAGCGGCCTTCTGGGCGGGGCGGAGCTCTCCGGCGTCGCCCGCGTCGACGGCGAGGCCAATGTCTACGACGACGACGACTTCAACGAGGTGATCTATGGCGGCCTGCTGGCGGCCCAGCTGTCCTGGCCGCAGACCACCCTGCTGATCGGCCCGGATGCCACCTGGCGACGCTTCGGCGGCGATGCCCGGGACCGCCGCTGGGGCATCGCCGGCAGCATCGAGCACCGCCTGCCCGAGGGCGTCGCCCTGTTCGGCCGGCTCGGCTGGTCGCGGATCGAGGACGACCTGTTTTCCGGCCGCGACGGCGATCTCTGGGCCGGCCGGCTCGGCGTCAGCCGCTCGCTCGGCGGGCGCAGCTCGCTCACCGGCCTCTTCAGCGTCAGCGGCTTCGACGCCCGGGTCGGCTGGGAGAGCTACCGCTCCGGCCGGTTCGAGCTGCGCGGCCGCACCGAGCTCGGCTTCGGCCTGGCGCCGACGCTCAGCCTCGCCGGGACCTACACCCGCTACCGCGAGACGGCACCCTTCTTCCAGAACCGCCGCCGCGACCGCCAGTACAGCGCCGTCCTCGAGATCGAGAAGCGCGACCTCTTCATCGGCCCGTTCTCGCCCTTCGTCTCGGTCGGCTATATCCGCAACGATTCGAACATCGCGATCCAGGACTACCACGAGTGGGTCTACCGGGCGGGGCTGCGGAAGATTTTCTGAGCGTCTGGCCGGCCCGCCGGTGCTGCCCTATGGTTGCGAGACGACCGAGGGTGGAACGCGGAAGATGGACGAGCCGACCCGTCCTGGGATCACACTGACCCGGCCGTCGAGCGTCAAGGAGACGGCGCAGACGCTCTTGGGCGGGCTGTTCGCCGATGTTGTTAGGCTCGGCGGGGCTGCGGCCGGCTTCGGCCAGGTCACCGAGCGGGCTCGCGATCTCGCCAAGCGGTTCACCCCTGACGACACACCGGCGGAGGCCGGGTGGCGGCTGGTCTATGCGGCGCTCGTGCAGGCGATCACCGACGCGGCGGTGCCGCTGCGGCACCAGACGACAATCCGGGACATGCCGCCGATCGAGCACCTGATGCAGCTCGGCGGTAAGGCCATCGACTTCGACCGGATCGAGGCGCCGGCCAACTTTCTCCAGCAGCCCAAGGCCCTGCCGCTGCTGCGACAGATTGCACCCGTGCTGCAGGGTGCGCTGGTCTATCGGGGCATGGACGAGGTGCTGGCGGGCGAGCGGGCGGCGGCGCTGCCCGGCCTCTTCGTCGCGGCGCTGGCCGGCACCTGGGCCAAGCACGAGGCCGGCCTCGCAGCGCTGGAGAAGCTTACCCGCTCGCCTTTCGAGGTGGCGGCGCGGCAGGAGCGGCATTGGGCGTACTACCGCGCGATGCTCGAGCGCGAGCTTTTGGACCCGCTTTTCGCCGAGGCGTTCTCGCTGCGCGATCTCTACCAGCCGCTGCGCTGCTATTGGCGCGAGCGAGTGGAAAAGCAGCGGGGCGACACGCAGCACATCCATCACGTCGTCGATCTCGCCACGGCGTTCGATGCATGGCTCGACGCGTTCGATGCCAGGGATGCGCTCCGGGTCGTGACCGGCGGGCCGGGCTCCGGCAAGTCGAGCTTCGTCAAGTGGTGGGCGGCGTCGGTCCTGAGCCGGCAGGCACCGGTGCCGACGCTGCTGTTGCCGCTGCACAAGCTCGACACGTTCGACCTCGAGGCGGAGGCGGGCAAGCAGGCGAAGCTCCTGGGCTTTCCGAAGAATCCGCTCGATCCGGGCGGCGGCGAGCGGCGGCTGCTGCTCATCCTCGACGGCCTCGACGAGCTCGATGCCGATCACAAGACGGGGCGCGAGGCGGCCTCGGCGCTGATCACCCGCGTCGACCGGCTGCTCGAGCGCAACCGGTTCGGGCATGAGCTGCAGGTCGTCATCGCCGGCCGCGAGCTGATCGTCTCGACGCTGCGTGGCGAGTTCGAACGCGAGCATCAGGTCTTTCACGTGATGGGGTATCTGCCACGCAAGCCAGGTGACGATTGGCGTGACCCGACCCGCCTGCTCGCCCACGACCAGCGCAAGGCCTGGTGGCGAAGATGGGGCGCGCTAACCGGCGAGGCGCTGGACGACGCGCCGTACGCCATCGCGCAGAACGAGCAGCTCGCGGACTTGAGCGAGCAACCGCTCTTGAACCACCTGCTCGCCGTCACGCGCGCCGCCGATCCGGACGCTCTCGGCAGGCAGAACAGCATCAACGGCGTCCATCGGGGCATGCTGGAGCATGTCTGGCGAAGGAGCTGGGGCGACGAGCGGCAATTGCCGACGCTGGGTCGGCTGACCAGGGAGGATTTCCAGAAGCTGTTCGAGAGCGTCGGTCTCGCCGTCTGGCAGCATGGCGGCGGCCGGAGCACGACGCTGGAGACCGTCGCCGAGATCGCCCGCCGCGAGCGGCTAGACGAGCAGTTGGGCGTTCTCGCTGAGGGGGCGAGGAGTGGTGCCCTCGATCTCCTGACCGCGTTCTACTTTCGCCGGGAAGGCGCGAGCGACACGTTCGAGCTGACGCACAAGAGCTTCGGCGAGTACTTCGCGGCGAAGTGCCTGCTGCGTCTCGTCGAGATCCTGCACCGGTCGGCGCAGGACACGGAGTTCGAGGAGGAGGACGGGCTGCGCCGCTGGTACCGGTGGACGCATGCGGCGCGGATCACGCAGGAGATTCTCGACTTTCTGCAAGGCGAGCTGCGCGAGCTGGGGCTGGATGAGATCAGCGCGCGACGCGCCACGCTGATCCGGCTGTTCGATCGGAACCTGCGGACGGGCATGGCGCATCTGACGATCGACGGCGTACCGGCGCCCGAGCATTTCAGGCAGGCACAACAGCGCGATGCAGCGGCCGAGCTGGCGCTGTTCACGCTGATCGGCGCCTGCACGGCCGTTCTGGTCGAGCAGACGGGGACGCTCCCTGCCGACGAGCGACGGGCGATCATCGGCTGGTCGCCGGCATGGCCGGACCGCGATCTGCCCGAGCGAACCAGCGCCTGGGACCTGCTGCGGCGGCTGGAGGCCGGGACGGCCGAAGATCGGCTCGTTCGTCGGCGAATGCTGGGGATGAATCCGGAGGGGCAAACCGTGAGTATGGAATTAGCAGGAGCGCGCCTTATCTTTGCGAGCGCTAAGTCCAGCAACCTCCGCAGCTCCAATCTCGCCGGCGCCGACCTTTGGTGCGCCGACCTCAGCAGCGCCAACCTCAGCGACGCCGATCTCTTCTGCGCCGGCCTAGGCAGCGCTACCCTTAGCGGCGCTGACCTCAGCCGCGCCAATCTCAGCCGCGCCAAGCTCATCACGGCCAACCTAAGCGACGCCGACCTCCAGGAGGCCGACCTCAGCGACGCCGACCTCCACGAGGCCGACCTCGGCGGCGCCAACCTCATCGAGGTCAATCTCAGCGGCGCCAAAGGGCTGTCGCGCAGGCAACTCGCAGCCACCCACAGCATCGAGGGTGCGAAGCTGCCGGACGATCTGCCGGACGAGTGAAGCGCGTGATGGTCGGGCGCCAGCGCACGACCGTCGCGCCCGCGCGCACCGCCTGCTAGGCTCCGCCGCAGGCTTTGCATCCGCCGGAGGCCGCCTTGGCCGTTTTGACCCTCACCGACATCTATGCCGCGCGGGCGCGCATCGCGGGGCTCGTGCGGCGGACGCCGTTGCAGGGGTCGGCGGCGCTGTCGGCCGCGGTGGGTGGCGAGGTTCGGCTGAAGCTCGAGTGCTGGCAGGAGACGGGGGCGTTCAAGCTCAGAGGCGCCACGAGCAAGCTCGTGGGCCTGTCGGCGGCGGAGCGGGACCGGGGCGTGGTGACGGTCTCGACCGGCAATCACGGCCGGGCGGTGGCCGTGGCGGCGCGGCGGCTGGGGGTGCGGGCGGTGGTGTGCCTGTCGCGGCTGGTGCCGGCGGTCAAGGTCGAGGCCATCCGGGCCTTGGGGGCGGAGCTGGTGATCGAGGGGGAGAGCCAGGACGAGGCCGAGGTGGTGGCGGCCCGGCTGGTCGAGGAGCGGGGCCTCGTCCACGTCTCGGCCTATGACGATCCCCTGGTGATCGCGGGCCAGGGCACGATCGGGCTCGAGCTGGTCGAGGACTGGCCCGGGCTCGACACCTGCATCGTGCCGCTCTCGGGCGGCGGACTCCTGGGCGGCATCGCGCTGGCGCTGAAGTCGATCAATCCGAGCGTCCGGACGATCGGGGTGACGATGGACCAGGGGCCGGCGATGCACGAGAGCCTGAAGGCCGGGCGGCCGGTCGAGGTCGTCGAGGTGGCGAGCCTCGCCGACAGCCTGACCGGCGGGATCGGCCTCGACAACCGCTGGACGTTCGATCTCTGCCGGCGGCTGGTGGACGAGACGGTGCTGGTGAGCGAGGCCGAGATCGCCGCCGGGATGCGGCATCTGCTGATGACCGAGCGGGCGGTGGCCGAGGGCGGGGCCGCGGTCGGCGTGGCGGCGGTGCTGGCCGGCAAGGTGGCCCTCGAGGGCCGGCGGACCGCCATCGTGGTGAGCGGGCAGAACGTCGACATGGCGAAGCTGCTGCGGCTCGCGGCCGATGGCTAGGGCGTCCAAGGGCACGCCCGCGGTCCAGGCGCTGGAGCGGGCCGGGGTCGCCTTCACGCTGCACGAGTACGACTTCGTGGGCGCGCCGGGGCAGATCGGCCGGCTCGCCGCCGAGGCGCTGGGCATGGCACCCGAGCGGGTGTTCAAGACGCTCATGGCGGTGGTCGACGAGAAGGAGCTGGTGGTCGCCATCGTCGCGGTCGACCGGGAGCTCGATCTCAAGGCGCTGGCCAAGGCCGCCGGCGCCAAGCGGGCGGCGATGGCCGAGATGGCGGCGGCCGAACGGGCCACGGGCTACATCAAGGGCGGGATCAGCCCGTTCGGGCAGAAGCGGCGGCATCGCACCTTCCTCGACGCGGCGGCGCTAAGGCAGCCCGCGATCGTCGTCAATGGCGGCCGGCGCGGGCTGCAGATCGAGATCACGGCGGCGGAGCTGCTGGCGGTGACGGGCGGCACGGCGGCATCGCTCGCCCGGGATGGCGCCAGGGATTGATCCGCCCGGCCGGATGGTGAATGCTCGGGGCGAATCGACCCGCAGCGGGCTCGACCCGCAGCAGGAAGGAGCCATGATGCATCGTCTGGCACTCGCCGCCCTCGGTCTCGCCCTGGCCGCGCCGCCGGCGCTCGCCGACCCGCCGCCGGCCGACGCGCTGCCGCTGTCCGAGATTATCCGGATGGTCGAGCAGGCCCGCGACGTCGCCTACATCAAGGAGGTGGACTGGGACGACGACGGCTACTGGGAGATCGAGTATGTCCGCCAGGGCGGCGGCGAGGTCGAGATCGAGGTGGACCCGCGCGACGGGCGCATTCGCGACTGACGCGCCACCGTGCGCCCGAGGGCTCGTGCGCGTTGTCGCACCACGCTTGTCCGCCACCGCCTCGTGGCCGCATGATGCAACCCGGCCTGGTGTCGCTGTGGGCTCGGGGGACGGACAGCGGTTGAGAGGGACAGGCGGATGAGCGCACGCGATGACGGATTCGCCCTGGCTGCCGGCTTCGCCGCGGCCGACGAGGCGGCCTGGCAGGCCCTCGTGGCCAAGGCGCTCAAGGGCGCGCCGTTTGAGAAGCTCGTCGCCACCACCGTCGACGGCATCGCCATCCAGCCGCTGCACCGCGAGCCCGTGGGCGATCCCGGCCTGCCCGGCGCCGCCCCGTTCTGGCGCGGCGCCACCGCGGCCGGGAACGCGGCCGCGGGCTGGGACATCCGCCAGCGGCACGAGCATCCGGACCCGGCGATGGCCAATGCCGCGATCCTCGACGACCTGGAGCACGGCGTGCGCTCGATCGTGCTCCGGCTGGATACCGCCTTCGCCCAGGGCGAGGACGAGCCGGACGGGGTGATGGCCTACGATGCCAGCGGGCTCGGGGCGGTGCTGCGCGACGTCGCCCTCGACATGGCGCCGCTGCGCCTCGAGGCCCCGGGCCGCGGGGTCGAGGCGGCCGAGGCGTTGCTCGCGGTGCTCGAGGCGCAGGGCCGGGCGCCCGACGCGATCCGCGCCGATCTGGGCCTCGATCCGATCGGTGCGGTGGCGCTCGGCCGGGCCGACCCGGTGGGCGCGGTCGAGCGGGCCATGGCCCTGGTGCACCGGGTGATCGGCGCCTGGCCGGGGCTCGGCCTGCTGCATGTCGACGGCGAACTCTACCATGCCGCGGGCGCCAGCGAGGCGCAGGAGCTGGCGGCGGCGATCGCCACGGGCATCGCCTGTCTGCGCGCCGCGGACGCCGCCGGGCTCGAGCCGGCACTCGTCGCCTCGCGGCTGGGCTTCACGCTCGCCGCCGACGCCGATCTCTTCCTCACGGTCGCCAAGTGCCGGGCCGCGAGGCGGCTCTGGGCCGAGGTGGCGGCCGCCTGCGGCATCGGCGACCTGCCGATGCGGCTCGAGCTCCGGACGGCGTCGCGGATGCTGACCCGGCGCGATCCTCACGTGAACATCCTCAGGACCGCCGCCGCCTGCTTCGCCGCCGCCGTGGGCGGGGCCGAGGCGATCACCGTGCTGCCCTTCGACGCCGCGGCGGGCGAGGGGGAGCGGGCCGGCCGGCGGCTCGCCCGCAACATCCAGCTCGTCCTGATGGAGGAGAGCCAGCTCCACCGGGTGGTCGACCCGGCCGGCGGCAGCCACCATGTCGAGACGCTCTCGCAGGCGCTCGCCGCCAAGGCCTGGCCCCTGGTGCAGGCGATCGAAGGCGAGGGCGGCATGCTGGCAGCCCTGCGCCAGGGCCTGGTGCAGGACGCCATCGCCCAGAGCTACATGGCCCGGCTCTCCGCCATCGCGCATCGCCGCCTGCCGGTCACCGGGGTCAGCAGCTTTCCCGATCTCGACGAGGCGCCGCTGGCGCACGAGCCGGTCGAGCTGCCGCGGCTGATGGCCGAGGCCGAGGCGGTATTGCCGGCCCGGGAGCGCCCGGCCGGCATCGCCGCCGTGCTGCACCCGATGCGCGACGCGCAGGGCTTCGAGCGGCTGCGCGACCTCTCCGACGTGGCGCTGGCCGAGGACGGGGCCCGGCCCCGGGTGTTCGTCGTCGGCCTCGGGCCGCTCGCCCGGCACGCGGCCGAGCTCGCGTTCGTGCAGAACGCCCTGGCCGCCGGCGGCATCGAGACGGTCGTCGCACCGGCGGACGGCGACGCCGCCGCGATCGCCTCGGCCTTCGCCGCGGCCGGCACCGACATCGTCTGTGTGTGCGGCATCGACCGCAAGGCCCCAATGCCCGCGGCCGCCGTCGTCGCGACCCTGCACGACCAGGGGGCGATCGCCGTCTACGCCGCGGGCCGACCGGACCCGGCATTGGCCGCCATGGGCATCGACGGGTTCGTCTTCACGGGCGTGAACGTCATGGGCCTGCTCGAGGACATCCAGTCGCTCGCCATGGGAGAGGCAGCATGAGCCGGATACCCAATTTCGCCGGGCACGCCCTCGACCCGCAGCCGCGGCCCGATCCCCTCGACTGGGCGGCGGCGTTCAGGGCCGCGGCCGGGCACGATCCCCTGCCCTGGACCACCCCCGAGGCGATCGACGTCCAGCCGCTCTACGGCCCGGACGATACGGCCGGCCTCGACTTCCTCGACACCTTCCCCGGCCTGCCGCCCTATCTGAGGGGGCCCTATCCCACGATGTATGTGGGCCAGCCCTGGACCATCCGGCAGTACGCCGGGTTCTCGACCGCCGAGGCGTCCAACGCCTTCTACCGCCGCAACCTCAAGGCCGGGCAGAAGGGCCTCTCGATCGCCTTCGACCTCGCCACCCATCGCGGCTACGACAGCGACCATCCGCGGGTCGCGGGTGATGTCGGCATGGCCGGCGTGGCGATCGATTCGATCCTCGACATGCGCCAGCTCTTCGCCGGCATCCCGCTCGGCGAGATGTCGGTCTCGATGACCATGAACGGGGCGGTCCTGCCGGTGCTCGCCCTCTACATCCTGGCCGGCGAGGAGCAGGGGGTGGCGCCCGAGCAGCTCGCCGGGACCATCCAGAACGACATCCTCAAGGAGTTCATGGTCCGCAATACCTACATCTACCCGCCGGCCCCCTCGATGCGGATCATCGCCGACATCTTCCGCTACACGGCCGAGCGGATGCCCAAGTTCAACTCGATCAGCATCTCCGGCTACCACATGCAGGAGGCGGGGGCGACCGCGGACCTCGAGCTCGCCTACACGCTGGCCGACGGCATCGAGTACATCCGCACCGGCCTCCATGCCGGGCTCGGCGTCGACCAGTTCGCACCACGGCTCAGCTTCTTCTGGGCCATCGGCATGAACTACTGGATGGAGGTGGCCAAGCTCCGCGCCGGCCGCCTGCTCTGGGCGAAGCTGGTCAAGGACGCCTTCGCGCCGACCGATGCCCGCTCGCTCTCTTTGCGCACCCACTGCCAGACCTCGGGCTGGTCACTCACCGCCCAGGACGTCATGAACAACGTGGTCAGGACCTGCATCGAGGCGATGGCCGCGACCCATGGCGGCACCCAGTCGCTGCACACCAACGCCTTCGACGAGGCCTTGGCCCTGCCGACCGACTTCTCCGCCCGGATCGCCCGGAACACCCAGCTCTTCATCCAGAACGAGACCGGCACCTGCCGGACCGTCGATCCCTGGGGCGGCAGCTGGTTCCTCGAGCGCCTGACCTACGACCTCGCCCGTCGCGCCTTCGGCCACATCCAGGAGGTCGAGCAGGCCGGCGGCATGGCCAGGGCGATCGAGCAGGGCATCCCCAAGCTCAGGATCGAGGAGGCGGCGGCCCGGACCCAGGCGCGGATCGACAGCGGCCGGCAGACGGTGGTGGGCGTCAACAAGTACCGGCCGGCCGAGCCCGAGGCGGTCGACGTCCTGAAGATCGACAACCGCGCGGTCAGGGCGCAGCAGCTCGAGAAGCTGGCGGCGCTCAAGGCCGACCGCGACGAGCTGGCGCTGCGCCGCGGGCTCGACGCCCTGACCCGTGCCGCCGGGAGCGGCGAGGGCAATCTCCTGGCGCTGGCGGTCGACGCCGCCCGGGCCAGGGCCACGGTGGGCGAGATCACCACCGCCCTCGAGAAGGTCTGGGGCCGGCACGTGGCCGAGATCCGCTCGATCACCGGCGTCTACGGCAGGGAGGTGGGATCGATGGGCAGCGTCGCCATCTGCCGCAAGCGGGTCCAGGCCTTCGCCGAGGCGGAGGGCCGCCGGCCGCGCATCCTGATCTGCAAGATGGGCCAGGACGGCCACGACCGCGGCCAGAAGGTGATCGCCTCGGCCTTCGCCGATCTCGGCTTCGACGTCGACATCGGCCCGCTCTTCCAGACGCCCGAGGAGGCGGCCCGCCAGGCGGTCGAGAACGACGTCCACATCGTCGGCGCCAGCTCGCTCGCCGCCGGGCATTTGACCCTGGTGCCCGAGCTGAAGGCGGCGCTCGAGGCCGCGGGCCGGGGCGACATCATGATCGTGGTGGGCGGGGTGATCCCGCTGCAGGACTGCGACGCGCTGAAGGCGGCGGGGGCGAAGGCGATCTTCCCGCCGGGCACGGTCATCGCCGAGGCCGCGATCGAGCTGCTCGACCAGCTCGGCCGGCAGCTCGGCCACACCCCGGCCGCGGCCGAGTAGCGCCGGAAAGCCAGCGGAGCTTGTCGGCGCTGCCACCGCTCGAGACCTTCCTCGACGGCATCCGGCGGGGTGACCGGGCGCTCCTGGCGCGCGCCATCACCCTGATCGAGAGCCGCAAGCGCGAGCACCGTGAGGCGGCCAAGGCGCTGCTGGAGGCGGTCCTGCCGCTGGCCGACCCGGTCCATTCGCCGGCCCGGCGGATCGGCATCACGGGCGTGCCCGGGGTCGGCAAGTCGACGCTGATCGACAGCTTCGGCAGCATGCTGACGGCCAAGGGCCACAAGGTGGCGGTGCTGGCGGTCGATCCCTCCTCGACCCGCACCGGCGGGTCGATCCTCGGCGACAAGACGCGGATGGCGAGGCTCGCGGTCGATCCCCGGAGCTTCATCCGCCCCTCCCCGTCCGGCGGGGTGATGGGCGGGGTCGGACGGATGACGCGGGAGACCATGCTCCTGGTCGAGGCGGCGGGCTACGACGTGGTGATCGTCGAGACGGTGGGTGTCGGACAAAGCGAGGTCATGGTGGCCGAGATGGTCGACGTCTTCGTCGTCATGGCCCTGCCAGGGGCCGGCGACGAGCTGCAGGGGATCAAGAAGGGCGTGCTCGAGCTCGCCGATCTCATCGCCGTCAACAAGGCCGACGGCGACAGCAGGCTCCGGGCCGAGCAGGCCGCCGTCCACTACCGCCGGGCGCTCGCGATCCTCGAGCCGGTGACCCCTGACTGGCGCCCGCCGGTGCTGCTCCTGAGTGCGCTCGAGGGCCAGGGGCTGGCGCAGCTCTGGCAGACGATCGAGCAGCATCGGGCGATCCAGGCGAAGGGCGGCGCCCTTGCCGCCAGGCGCAGCGCGCAGCAGGTCCGCTGGCTCTGGCAGCTCCTCCAGGCGGGCCTCGAGGATCGCCTGCGCCACGAGCTGGCGGCCGAGCTGCCGGCGATCGAGGCGGCGGTGGGGCGTGGCGAGACCACACCCGGCGGTGCGGCCGAGGAGCTGCTGGCGCGGCTGTTCGCCGGGCGCGACTGAGCGGCCGGGCCCGGTCGGCCCGCGGTGATGGCCGATCGCCAGGCCATTGCCGAAGCAGACTTATCCGGAAGGGTCAGACCCCTCTGGAAAGTGTTGCGGGTGCAAGGGGCTGGCGGGTCTTCGGGCGGCGCCGGAACCCGCCCGGCCCTGGTCGGATGAGGGCAGCCTATCGACGGGAAAGCCCTGTTCAAGCAGCGCAGCTTGCTGGAACGGTCCGACGCGGGACGGGCCCCGGGCCTGAAGAGTCGGCCGAAGCGGTCGAGGCCATGGCCGCTGCGCCGGGGCTTCCCTGAACCGGCGCCCCCTGGGCTGCCTCCGACGCCCGACCGGCCAGGCTTCTGCTCAGCCCTTCATGTCCGGCATGTTGCCGAGCCAGAGCTCGACCGTGCCGACGGGCGGCTTGGCGCGGGGCCAGCCGGTGAGGTCGATCGCCTGCACCCGAATGCCGTCGAAGCCCTGCTGGCGGAGGAGCTGGTTGGTGTCGTCGGCGACCGCCTGCGCCAGGACGGCATCCTCGGCGTGGAAGAACCGGACCTCGCGCGCCGACGACGCGATCCGCTCCTCGCCGGGCACGCGATAGCCGATGTGCTTGAGGCCCTGGCCGATTGACTGGATGACCGGCCGGTCGACCGCGCCGCTGAAGTGCACGAACACCACCGGCCGCGCCAGCAGGTCGCGGGTTTCCGTCAGCCGTGCCACGGTCTCGGCGGTGGGTGTGAAGCCGCCCACCTGGGCCGCCAGGGCCGGCGCATCGGTCGCCAACTCCCCGACCACGGTCTGCAGCTGGCTGATCGCGCCCCCCAGCGTGGTCAGGTCGCCCAGGGCATCGCGAAGAGTGGCGATGTCCTCGTCGATCTTGTTGACGGTGCCGATCGTGCCGGTCAACCGGCCCAGATTGGCGTCGAGCGTGGCGGAGACCCGCTGCAGCGCGTCGATCTTGAGGGTGATGTCATCGAGCTGGGCGCTGGTCGCGGCGACCGCGTCGTCGATCTGCGCATGCCGCTCCCTGGCAGCCGCCTCCCATCTGGCGATCTCGCTGTTGAGCCTGTTGAGCTCGTCGGACTGCCGGGAGACCGCCTCCTCCACTTTTGCCCGGACATGGGTGGTAATCAGGCTGCTGCCGCCGAGCCAAGTCACGATGGCGAAGGCGCCCGCCGCGGTGATGTTGACCCAGAAATAGCGGCGGCGGATGGCCTGGTCCGCGGCCTCGGTGACCCGCTCGGTCAGCCGGCGCGCCAGCAGCTCCTCCCGCTCGCCGTCGTCGAGTGCCGCCATGCTGCGGTCTCCCTGGTCATTCTCGGAGCGCGCCAAGTGCGCGCTCAACCATCGCATACGGAAAGACGACCACGGGAAATTGTCAATCTTGCCGCTCCGTCGCCTCCGTGACGCGTGGCGGCACTGCCGCCGCGGCCGGCTCAGAAGCCGAACGTGGCCCCGGCACCGATGCTGAAGCGGCTGCCGAAGAGGTTGAAGCCGTAGGTGTCGGGGTAGTCGTCGGGGACCAGCCGGCCGACCAGCCGCCAGATCAGGCGCTCGGGGTCGTCGCCGGGGTCGGTTGCGGCCAGCGCCACGGCCCGCTCGCCGTCGCAGAACGCGGCCTTGACCAGGAGCGTGCGGATCGCCGTCCGGTCCTCGCGCGGCTCGCCGCAGAGGCTGTCGTCGCCGCCGGTGAAGTCGAAGGCGAAGCGCCGGGTCGCGTCGGCCGTGCCGGTGGCGTCGACCGCGAGCCCGCGCACGCCGCGCTCGACCGCGGCCAGGAGCGCCGGCGGCGACAGCGGCGGCTCGCCCCGCCAGGTCACCGGCACCGGCCCGGCTGCCGCCGTCTCGGCCAGGAGCCGGCGCGCCTCCTGGACGTTCGAGCCGGGCTCGACCCGGATCTCGGGGGCGGTGGCACAACCGACGAGGGCGAGGGCCAGGACGGCGAGCGGGGCGGTGCGCTTCGGCATCGGGCAGAGCTCCGGGGGCGGCAGGGACAGCGCCCAAGCTAGCACGGCGCGGCGGCGAGACACCTCCCGATCGCCCACGGACCCGCCGTCGACCTTGGCTAAGCGCCGGTCACCGCCCGGTGCGCCATGGTTGCCATTCGTTAAGCACTCGCGCCCCGACGGCCCTAAGGTCGCAGCCGGGCCTCCACCAGCGGACCGCGCGATGCGCCTCGCCCTTCCTCTCGCCATCCTCCTCGTCGCCGGCTGCAGCGACGGACAGGAGCTGGTGACGCTGTACTGCTACGAGACGCTCGCCGACAGCGCCTGCTATGTCGAGCCGGACCAGGGCCGCGGCAACCGCCTGCTCGCCGTGGTCGACGTGCCGCTGACCCGCGAGCTGGCGCTTCGACTGGGGACGGCCGAGTAGCGGCCGGCGCCTCAGGCCGGGCGGGCGCGACCGGGGCGCCAGGGGCTGGCGGCGAGCGGGTCCTCCGGCCAGGGATGCTTCGGGTAGCGGCCGCGCAGCTCCTTGCGGACGAGCGCATAGCTGCCGCGCCAGAAGCCCGGCAGGTCCTGGGTCACCTGGATCGGCCGCCCGGCCGGCGACAGGAGGTGCACGGCCAGCTTCTGCCGGCCGGCGAGGATCGTCGGATGGCGGTCGAGGCCGAGGAGCTCCTGCAGCCGGCAGGCGAGGACGGGCGGGTCCTGGCCGTAGTCGATGGCGATCCGGCTGCCGAGCGGCGTGGTCCAAGTGGCGGGGGCCAGGACGTCGAGCTGGGCCGCGCGGGCCGGATCGACGCGAGCGAGGAGCGCCCGGCGGCAGCGGTCGGGACCGAGGGCGGCGAGGCTCGCCGTCCCGGCGAGCCAGGGGGCGAGCCAGGCGTCCAGCCCGGCCAGGAGGGTGTCGTCGTCCATCGCCGGCCAGTCCGCGGGCGCGTCGTGGTGCAGGAAGGCCAGGCGCCGGCGGAGCTGCTCGAGCTCAGGCGTCCACGGCAGGAGGCCCAGACCCTGGCGGCGGACGGCGGCGACGAGGCAGCCGAGCGCGGCCGCCGCCGTGGGCTCGACGTCGCGACGCTCGAGGACCAGGGCACCCAGCATCCGCCGCTGCTCGGCCACCACCCGGCCGCTTGCCGGATCGAGGCGGGCGTCCTCGACGGCCGCGACATGCGCACCGGCCACGGCCTCGAGCGTCGCCGCGTCGAGCCCGGCCGCGAGGCGCACCAGGGCGTCGCTGCCCCGATCCTCGCTCTCCCAGACGACGACGAACGGGCTCGGCGTGAACGCCTGCGCATCGGCGAGCCGGGCACCGCGGCCATTGGCGAGGCGCAGCTCGGCGCCACCCGGCCGCCGGCGCTGGGCGATGCGGTCCGGGAAGGCCAGCGCGGCGCAGGCCCCGGCCAGGGCCGGATCGGGCGCGGCCGGCGCCACGCCGAGCTGCCGGCAGAGGCGCCGGTGGAGGCGGCCGAGGCTGGCCGGGGCGTTCGGCCAGTCGGCCAGCCGCTCGGCCAGGTCCGGCCCCAGCCGGCCGGCCCAGGGATCGCGCTCGCCGGCGAGTGCTGCCAGCGCCAGCGCCGTGGGCTGCGCATCGAGCGCAGCTGCCGCGACCACCATGTGGGCGAGCCTGGGATGCAGCGGCAGGCTGGCCAGGGTGCGGCCGTGGGCGGTCGGGCGGCCGTCGGCAGCGAGGGCATCGAGCGTGCGGAGCAGGGCCCGGGCGGCCGCGAAGCCGCCGGCCGGCGGCGGCGTGAGGAAGGCCAGGCCCTCGGGCGTGCCCACGCCCCAGAGGGCGAGGTCGAGGACCAGCCCCGCGAGGTCGGCCTCGACGATCTCCGCCGGATCGACGGCGGCGAGCCCCCGCGTCTCGGCCTCGGGCCAGAGCCGATAGGCGTGGCCGGGGCCGAGCCGCCCGGCCCGGCCGGCGCGCTGGTCCGCACTCGCCCGGCTGACCCGCACCGTCTCGAGCCGGCTCATGCCGGTGCGCGGGCTGTAGCGGCTGCGCCGCGCGACCCCGGTGTCGATCACCACCTCGACGCCCTCGATGGTCAGGCTGGTCTCCGCGATGTTGGTGGCGAGCACGACCTTCCGCCCGGCCGGCGACGGCCGGAGCGCCGCATCCTGGGCAGCCCTCGGCACGCCGCCGTGGAGCCGGTGCACCGCGGCGCCACAGCCCCCGATCTCGGCCGCGAGGCGCTCGATCTCCGCGGCACCCGGCAGAAAGACCAGGATGTCGCGGCGGTGCCGGGCCAGCGCCTCCTCGACCACCTCGGCCGCACGCCGCCCGGGCCGATGGTGGATCGCCACCGGATACTGCCGGCCGGCGGCGGTGACCACCGGGGCATCGTCCAGCCAGGCGGCGACCGCCGCGGCGTCGAGCGTCGCCGACATCACCAGGAGGCGGAGGTCGGGCCTGAGCGAGGCCTGCACCTCGCGCGCCAGGGCGAGGCCGAGATCGGCGTCGAGCGAGCGCTCGTGGAACTCGTCGAAGATCACCAGCCCGACGCCCTCCAGCCCCGGATCGGCCTGCAGGCGGCGGACGAAGAGCCCCTCGGTCAGCACCTCGATGCAGGTGGCCGCACTGGTTCGCCGCTCGAAGCGCATGGCGTAGCCGACCGTCCCGCCGACCGTCTCGCCGAGCAGCTCGGCCATTCTCGCTGCCGCCTGGCGGGTGGCGAGGCGGCGGGGCTCGAGCATCAGGATGCGCCGGCCGGCGAGCCAGGGCTCGTCCAGAAGGGCCAAGGGGACGAGGGTCGTCTTGCCGGAGCCGGGGGGAGCGGTCAGCACCGCCCGGCCGGCCGCGCCCAGCGCCCGGTGCAGCCCCGGCAGGGCGGCCCGGACGGGCAGGTCCGGCAGCTCAGCCACCTGCCGGCCGCACCGTCGGCAGGTCGCGCAGCTGGCGCATCAGGTCCTCGGCGGTGACCACACCGCCGGCCCGGATCGGCAATCCGGCCACGACCAGCATCCCTGCCACCCAGGTGTTGCAGGTGTTCAGGAGATGAAAGCGGCCGGTCGCCGGGAAGAACAGGCTGCCCGGGTAGAGCCCGTCGGCGGCCACCGGTGCCGTGTCCCCGCCCTGGCGGTCGAGGGTGGCGTCGATGGCCGCGAGCATTGCCCCGAGCCCGTCCTCGGTGACACCGATCGCCAGCACCTCGAAGCCTTCGAACGGCCGCGGCGGCGCCGGCAGCGGCACGAGGTGGAGCACGGCCGGTCCCGGCAGCAGGGCGGCCCGGACGGCCAGCCGGCGCGGCGGGTTGCGCATCGGGTAGTAGAGGTGGTCGCCCCAGCCGACGGCGACCCAGCCGGTCGCCGGCAGCAGCGCCGTCTCGGGCAGGAGGCCCCGAGGCAGGTCGGCCGTGGCGACGACGATGCGGGTGTGCCAGTCGTTGCTGGTGACGTGTATTTGCCGCGTCGGGGGATCGTTCGCCGGCACCGTCGCCGGGCGCTGCGCGCAGGCGGCGAGCAGCAGGAGCAGGGCGAGGACCGGCCGACACCGGGCCACGATCATCGGGCGATCCGGCAGCGCCGGCCGGCGAGCCGGCCCGCCTTGGCCAGCCGCCGGCGCAGGCGCTGCCGGGTGGTCGACAGCGCCGGGCTGCGATCGGCGGCCCAGTCCCCGAGCATCGCGAGGGTGATGCCGGTGAGCGCCAACTCCTGCGCCGGGCGCAGCAGGCCGCGGCCCGGCACCCTGGCCACGTCGAGGAAGTCGTGCACCAGCCGCGACAGATCGAACACCAGCGGCCCCCAGTGATGCGCGTGGGTCGGGTGCAGCTTCGCCCGGATGATGGCGACGGCGGTCTGCCGGTCGGACCCGAAGAAGTCGAGCCAGCGCTCCATCACCGCCGCCAGCCGGCGGTCGACCGGCAGCGGGGCGAGCTCCGGCCCGGGTGCGCCCAGAAGCTGCAGGCGGGCGGCCCGGAACCAGGCATTGGCGATGGCGTCGACGTCGCGAAACTGCCGGCCGACGACCGGCAGGGCGAGGCCGGCCCGCTCGGCCACGGCCGAGAGACGCACCTGATCCCAGCCCTGCGCGGCGGCGAGCTCGAGGGCGGCGGCGACCACCCGCCGCTCGACCTCGTCCGGTTGCCCCTGCGGTGCCGACGCCGCCATCACCGTCTCCTCTGGCAACCATGCTAGCGCAAAAGGTGGAACGGGCGCGAGGGTGTGCCGGCCGCACGCGCCTTAACCTCGCCTTAACCAGCGGCGTGCATGCTCCGGCGCCAGCAGCCACCCTTCCCCCAGCCGTCGGAGAGCATGTCATGGCAGTCGGTGCGGTCTCGCTGGCCCGGCCCCGGGCCCGGGTCGATCTCGCGGTGGGCCTGCGGGCAGCGACCGCAGCGGGCCGGCCGCTGGGCCGGCTGCTGCGCGAGATGGCGTCCACCATCCTCGGCCCGGGCAAGCTGACGCCCGAGGAGTTCATCTATTTCCGCCTGTTCGACCCGGGCAAGGACAAGGACGCGCAGCGCCGCTATGTCGGGCTCAAGGCGCAGGACGCGATCTTCCGCCGGACCTGCGACCAGCGCTACTGGTTTCTCGCCCACGACAAGCTGCTCTGCCAGGCCTTCCTCCAGGGGCTCGGCCATCCGGTCCCCGAGATCCGCGCCCTGATCGGCACCGGGCGCGGCTTCGGCGACGTGGCGCGGCTCGACGGCGCCGAGGCGGTCCGGGCACTCCTGGCGACCGCTTCCTTCCCGCTCTTCCTCAAGCCCGTGGCCGGGATGTTCAGCCTCGGGACCATCGCGCTCGAGCGGCACGATGCGGCGACCGGCGCGGCGATCGGCTTCGACGGCAGCCGCTGGTCGCCCGAGGCCCTGTCCGAGGCGGGCCGCACCGCACCGGGCGGCCTCGTCGTGCAGGGCTTCCTCGAGCCGCATGGCGAGGCCCGGGCGCTCGCCGGCCGCCGGCTCGGCACGCTGCGCCTCGTCGTCGTGGTCGAGCCTACCGGGCCCAGGCTCTACCGGGCACTGTGGAAGCTCCCGGTCGCCCCCAACATGGCCGACAACTATTGGCTCGCGGGCAATCTCCTGGCCGCCGTCGAGCGCGACACCGGGGTGATTCGGCGGGTGATCCGCGGCCACGGGCCCGGCCTCGAGGCGGTGAGCCACCACCCCGACACGGGTGCCGCGCTCACCGGCCGAAGGGTGCCGCTCTGGGCCGAGGCGCTGGCCGCCACGCTCCGGGCGGCGGCCGACGTGCCGGGAATCGGCATGCAGGCCTGGGACGTGGGCATCACCGAGCGTGGGCCGGTGCTGGTCGAGCTCAATGTCGGCGGCGACGTCAACCTGCCGCAGCTGGCCCACGACGAGGGGCTCCTGACCGACGAGTTCACCCGCTTCCTGGCGGCCCGGAGCACGCGCCAGCCCTGATCTGCCGCCGGGCTTGTGGTCCGGGCGGTCGCGACGGAGCACACCGTCGGCTCGCGGACTCGCGCCGGCCGCGATGCCGGGCGCCGGCCCGGCTGCGGTCACGGGGCCGACAGGGCGGGAGCCCACCGCCCCTCGCGGCCTGCCGTCCGGCCATCCTGGCCCGCTTTTTCGCGGAACGCCCGCCGCGCGGGGGCAGACGCCCGGGGCGCCCCCACCGCCCAGGCACCCACCGACGCGCGAGCCCGATCCGTGCACCGCCACGAGGGACACCGACCACAGGGTCGTCGGAGGCCCCGAACGCCCGCCGTCCCGGCCCATGCGCCGGCGACCGCTCGATGCTCCGCTGCCGGCCGGCACGGTACCGATCCCGGCCGCCCGGGCGCAGGCGCCACGTGATCGCCGCGCCGCCGTCGATCGCGACGGCGACCGGCCGGCCCCCTGGCGGTGCCGCTTGTCGGGCCCGGCCGGCCACGTGCGCGGGGATCGGTGTGCAGCGGCAGCGCCGCGCCCGACGGCGCCGCGAGCCGCCTCCCCGCCGGTCGGGCGACCGCTTCCGATCGCCTCCGGGCACGGCGCACAGAAAAAGGGGCCATCGTCAGGGACGATGGCCCGAAGCAAAGGGAGGCATCACAACGTCAGGGAGGACAGTGATGACCGGGCCGAGGGCCAATCGGCGTCTCTGTCCCGGCCTTCACAATGCAGAGACTACCGGCAAAATCTTAAAATTCCGTTAACGGCAAGAGAAAAGTTGGGATCGCACCGGGCGGCGCGCGCCACCCCCGGGCCGGGCTGCCGGCGGCGCAATCTCCGGTTGCCAGCGCCGTCGCAATGCGGCTAACCCCTGCCCAGGACCTGCCCCTGGAGCCGATCAGTGCTGCGCCGCCTCTACGACTGGACCATGTTGCAGGCGGCCAAGCCGCACGCGCTCGCCATTCTCGCCGCCGTCTCGTTCATCGAGAGCTCGGTGTTCCCGATCCCCCCCGACGTCCTGTTGATCCCGATGATCCTGGCGCAGCGCAACCGCGCCTTCCTGATCGCCGGCGTCTGCACCCTGGCGTCGGTCGCCGGCGGCTATTTCGGCTACCTGATCGGCTACGGCCTCTACGAGACGGTCGGCGTGGCCGTCCTGCAGTTCTACGGCTATCTGGAAAAGTTCGTCGAGTTTCAGGGGATGTACAACGAGAACGGTGCCTGGATCGTGTTCTTCGCCGGGCTCACCCCCTTCCCCTACAAGGTCGTCACCATCGCCTCGGGCGTGACCGCGCTCGACCCGGTGGTCTTCGGCGTCGCCTCGATCCTCAGCCGCGGCCTTCGATTCTTCGTCGTCGCCGCCCTCCTGTGGTATTGGGGCCCCTGGATCCGCGACTTCATCGACCGCTATTTCGGCTGGCTGACGCTCGCCTTCTTCGCGCTCCTGTTCGGTGGGTTCGCGGCCCTCAGGCTCCTCTGACGGCGATGGACATGCTTCGATCGGTGACCGCCAAGACGTGGCTCAAGCTTCTGGCCCTGGCGAGCTTCCTCGCCCTGGCCGGCGCCTACACGCTGCAATACGGCTTCGGCTTCGAGCCCTGCCAGCTCTGCTACTGGCAGCGCTACCCCTACATGGCGGTGATCGCCGTGGCGGCCGTGGGCGTGGTCAGCCGCTACGTCCGCCTGGCCCTGGTCGTCTCGGTCGCCCTCTTTCTCGCCGGTGCCGGGATCGCGCTTTACCATGTGGGCGTCGAGCAGGGGGTCTTCGCCTTGCCGGCTGGCTGTACCGCGGTCGGCACGGCCACCACCCTCGAGGACCTCAGGGCCCAGCTCGCGACCCAGGCCCCGGCCTGCGATCAGGTCAGCGTGGCCTTTCTCGGCCTGTCGCTGTCCGCCTGGAACGCGCTGACCGCCGGTGCGCTCGCGATCCTCACTGTTCTCGCCCTGCGCGCCCCGCTCGACGGCGGGACCCGCACCGGCCGCATCACGGCCACCGGCCGGTTCGGCGTCAGCCGCTGAACAGGACCGGCAGCTTGGCGTTGTGCAGCACGTGGCGGGTGGCGCCGCCGAGAATCATCTCGCGCAGCCGCGAGCGGCTGTAGGCACCCATCACCAGGAGGTCGGCGTCCTTGGCCTGGGCCTGCTCGAGGAGGATGGCTCCGGCCTCCTGGCCCTTGTCCTCGAGCACCAGCTCCTTGGCCGCCACGTCGTGGCGACCCAGCAGGCGGACGGCACGGTCGAGCCGCACCGCCTCCGGATCGCCCACCGTCGCGAGCCAGACCGTGTCGGCGGCCTTGAGGAAGGGCAGCGCGTCGACGACCGCGCGCTTGGCCTCCTTCGCGCCGTTCCAGCCGACCAGCACCCGCTTGCCGAACGCCGCGTCGGCGGCGGCCGGCGGCAGCATCAGCACCGGGCCGCCCGCCTCCGTGACGAGATGCTCGGTGACGTTGGGCACCATGGCGTCGAGCACGTCGCCGGCCTCCTGGCCGGTAATGACGAGGTCGGCGGTGGCGGCGGCACGGGCGTAGAGCACGGCGGCGTCGCCCTCCTCGTCGCGCCAGACGGAGCTGAGGCCGGTCCCCTCGAGCGCCTTGTCGAAGGCCGCCTGCAGCCGCTCGGCGATGGCGTGGCTGGCCTCGCGCTGGGCCTCGAAAATTTCCGGCCCGACATAGGCGGCGGCCTCGCCGTAGCCGAACGGCATCACCGGGGGCGGGGCCACGGTCAGGCCCACGAGGTGCGCCTGGAAGCGCGCGGCCAGGGCGACGGCCGTGGCCAGCCGGTGATCGAGGTTCGGGTCCTCGAACATCTGCAGAAGAAGGGTGCGGTACGTCATCGGCTCACCTCGGCTTTGGCCCGTCCTGGGATCGCACGCCGCCGGGGTCGCCTCCATTTGCGGACGGCCCGGCGAACTCGCCGGCCGACACCAAGGCCCTCCCCCATGGGCGCATTCCTCTTGCCTGCCGTTAAAGCAGAAGCGGCAGGCCTTGTCATGATCTGGATCAAGAGGGGCGCACGCAAGCCCGGCGCTCAGGGGCGCCGCAGCTGGCGCACCGCGACCAGGATCCGGCCCGCCGTGGTGAGCCAGCAGACGGCACCGAAGAGCCAGGCGAGGGCCGGGAAGCCGGCGGGCCAGAGCAGCATCGCCGCGAGAAAGAGGATGGTCTCCGTCCCCTCGGCGAGCCCACCGAGGTAATAGAGCGACTTGGTCCCCTGCTCGGGGCTGGCCAGCCGGTGCTTGGCCGCCATGACCGCAAAGGCCAGGAACGAGGCGCCGGTGCCCATGAACGAGAAGATCAGGAACGCGGCAGCCAGCGCATTGGCGGCGGGATCGGCCACTGCCATGGCGAAGACGAGACCCGAGTAGACGATGAAGTCGAGGACGATGTCGAGATAGCCGCCGAGGTCGGTGACCCCGTTGCGCCGGGCGATCGCCCCGTCGAGCCCGTCGGCCGCCCGGTTGAGCAGCAGCAAGACCAGGCCCAGCAGGAACTGGCCCGCCATCACCGCCAGGATGGCCAGGCAGCCGAGGAGGAAGCCACCGACGGTGACCGCGTCGGCGCCGACCCGCGGTGCCAGGGCCCGGGCGAGCCGGTCGAGCGGCGGGTCGATCAGCGGCCGCAGATGCCGGTCGAGCATCGCCCGGTCAGGGCTTCTTGCCGCGGTCCCCGAGCCGATGCACCGAGCCGCGCTCGCCGTCGCCGGCGACGCCGCCCGGCGAGCCGGTTTCCGGCGCCGCCGCCGGCGCTGCAGCCGAAGGGGCCGCAGAGGGCGCCGTCGCGGTCTCCGGGCCGGCCGACCGCTCCATCCGCTTGGCCATGACCCAGCTGACCGGGATGGAGGCGAGATAGGCGAGCCCGATCAACGTCAGCATCAGCCAGACCTCGGTGATCAAGAGCACGGTGACGAAGACACCGAGGATGAAGGTCGGGATGACCATGCTGGGCTTGATCCGCAGGCGCTTGACCGAGAAGGTGGGCACCCGGCTGACCATCAGGACCGCCACCGTGACCAGGACGACGGCGCTGACCAGCCAGTGCCGGGCGATGTCCGAGCCGAAGACGAAGGATCCCATGATCGGCAGAAGGGCGAGCCCGGCAGCGGCCGGGGCCGGCACGCCGGTGAAGTAGTGCAGCGCCCAGACCGGGCGCTCGGTCGATTCGAGCTCGGCGTTGAAGCGGGCGAGGCGCAGGGCCGAGCAGGTCGCGAAGACCAGCGCGATGGCCCAGCCGAAGCCGCGCACGTCGTTGAGCACCCAGAGGTAGATGATCACCGCGGGGGCGACGCCGAAGCTGATGAAGTCGGCGAGGCTGTCGAGCTGCTCGCCGAGCTTGGAGGTCATCTTCAGGAGGCGGGCCGAGCGGCCGTCGAGTCCGTCGAAGATGGCGGCCGCGATGATGAAGGCGACGGCCAGCTGCCAGCGCCCGTCGAAGGCGAAGCGCATGCCGGTCATCCCGGCGCAGAGGCCGAGTATGGTGAACATGTTGGGCACGAAGTGCAGGACCGGCAGCGGCCGCGGCCCCCGGCGCAGGAGGCGGCGCCGCGCCTGGCTCGCTGGCGTCGGCAGGATTTCCATCAGTCGATGCGTCCCTCGCGCGGCGTTTGCGGGCCGTCGAGATCGGCGATCACCGTCTCGCCGGCGACCGCCCGCTGACCCGGCAGCACGAATGGTACCACGCCCTCGGGCAGATAGACATCGCAGCGGCTGCCGAAGCGGATGAGACCGATCCGCTCGCCCGGCTCGAGGGTCGCCCCGGCGGCGACGAAGCCGACGATGCGGCGGGCGACGAGGCCGGCGATCTGCACGATGCCGACCTGCCGGCCGCCTGCGGCCTCGATCCGGAAGCTCTGCCGCTCGTTGAGGTCGGAGGCCTTGTCGAGCGAGGCGTTGAGGAACTGGCCCTTGTGGTAGGCGACCTCGAGCAGCCGCCCCGGCACGGGTGTCCGGTTCACGTGGACGTCGAAGACGTTCATGAAAATGCCGATGCAGGGCAGCGGCCGACTGCCGAGCCCGAGCTCCGGCGGCGGGACGCGCGGCGTCGTCTGCGCCACCACGCCGTCGCAAGGGCTGACCACGAGCGAGCGGCCGGTGGGCGTGACCCGCGCAGGGTCGCGGAAGAAGTAGACGCACCACAGGGTCAGCGCGAGACCGGCCCAGAACAGCGGCTTCCAGAGGAAGCCGAGGACGACGGCAACGGCGAAAAAGATGGCGATGAACGGCCATCCGGCCCGGTGGATCGGGACGAGCACGCTGGCCATGGTGCCAGGCTGACTGCCAGGGTCCGGCATCGGGTTCCTTCTCTGCTGGGGGTCGCAGGCAGGCTGGCGGCTGCGGTCAGGTGCCGCCACCAGCCTCGCGCGCGAACACCATGTCGATCTGCAACATCCTCGCGAGCTTGCGCTCGAAATACCCGGGCAGGACCAGGGCCGGCGCGAAGCCGAGGTCGGCGAGCCGGTCGACCATCTGGCGCCAGCCGGTCTCGCCTTCGTAGACCGGCCGGAGCGCCAGCTCGAGCTGGATCGTGGCGATCCGGTCCAGGATCCCGTCGGCCCCAGTCAGCACCTGCGGCTCGTAGCCCTGCACGTCGATCTTGAGATGCAGTCGGCGCCACGTCGATTCAAGGAGACCGTCCAGCCCGTCCAGCCGTGCCGCCGCGACCGTCAGCCGCTCCACCACGGCCGAGCTCGGCGACAGCGCCGCGAGCAGCGGTGCCTGCGGCAGGATCGAGCTCATGTCGCTCTCCGCCGACCGCTCGATGACCACCGGGCCGTCGACCGCGCTCAGGGCCATGGGCGGTGCGACGCGCCAGGCCGGATCGCCGGCCGCCGCCTCGACCAGGGCGCGATGCGCCTCGGGCAGGGGCTCGAACGAGAGGATCGGCCCGGCATAGCCCTCGCGGCGCAGCATGCGGCCGAACTGCCCGGTATTGGCGCCGACGTCGAGCACCGCGTCGACGCGCTCGTGCGCCAGCACCGCCACGAGCTGCGCCGGACCGGTGACGGGTTTCACCGGCGTCACCCCGGCGACCGGGCTCACCAGCCGCCCGGTGTCGCGGCATCGAGCGTGCGCAGCCGCTCGCGCGCGCCCGGTCGGGGTGCGAAGACCTCGACATCGAGCTCGACGCCGCGCAGCGGATAGGCGCCCAGCCGCTCGAGCACCGCGTCCGAGCAGCTGCAGCGCCGGGCGAAGTCGCCGGAGACGACCAGCTGTCGGCGGAGCTCCTTGCTCAGCCCGTCGAGCCGGGCGGCGACGTTGACCGCCGGGCCGATGACGGTGAAGTCGAGCCGGCGCTGCGCCCCGATATTGCCCCACATCACGTCGCCCACGTGCAGCGCCAGGCCGAAGCCCAGCTCCTCCTGGCCGGCGGCGCGTCGCCCGCGATTGAGCTCGGCCATGGCGGCCTCGGCGTCGAGTGCCGCCCTGAGGGCGCGCTCGCAGGCCCTGGGCTCGTTCATCGGGAAGATCGCCAGCATGGCGTCGCCGATGAACTTGAGGATCTCGCCGCCGGCATCGATCAACGGTGCGGCCATGGTGTCGAAATAGGCGTTCAGCGAGGCGATCACGTCGTCGCGCGGCCAGCGCTCGGAGAGCATGGTGAAGCCCCTGAGGTCGCAGTGCCAGATGGCGGCGCTGACCGTCTCGCCGCTGCCCCGGTCGATGGCGCCGGCGAGGATCCGGGCACCGGAGCGTTCGCCGACATAGGCGTCGAGGATGTTCTTGGTGATCCGGCGGTTGAGGCGGATCTCGATGACCATGGCGAGCACCGGCAGGATGTCGGCGATGGCCTGCAGCTCGGCCGTGCTGAAGCCGCCCGGCTGCCGCGTCGCCCAGGTGCAGGCGTGCCGCGTGCCGCTGACGAACTGCATCGGCAGGGCGACGTAGTCGACGATGCCCTCGGCCCTGAGGTCGTCGTAGATGGCGTAGCTGGGGGCACCCTCGGGCGTCGGCAGGTCGAGCCGGGCGCGGATCCCCTCCACCTCGCCCTCGTAGAGCGGCTTGAGCGGGCTCCGGAGATAGCTCGAGCGGCTCCAGACGCCGCGATCGACGGCGGTGAAGACGGCCTCCGTGAGGCCCGGGTTCCAGCGGATCGTGGCCCCGCCGAACTGCGGGTGCAGCGTGCGCAAGTGCAGCGTGGCCCGGTCGAGCGGCAGGCCGGCGCCGCGCAGGCGCTCGCAGAGCTCGACGAAGATGTTGTCGAGGAAGGGCTGGTCGGTCACCTCGCCGCCGACCAGCCAGTCGAGGACCGGGCTGCGTCGGACCGGCCAGTTGCCGAGGGCCGCCTCGGTCATCCGCCGCCGCTCTCCAGCTGCCGCAGCCGGGCCGTGGCGTCGCCCAGCTGCTGCGTGGTGTGATGCAGGCGCGAGGCCAGCTCGTGCATGATCTCCACGCCGACCGTGGGGAACTGGGTGACGAGATTGAAGAAGCCGTCCTTGGAGACGCGGAGGGTCACCAGCCGCTCCTTGGCGACCACGGTGGCGGTGCGCGGCACGTCGCAGAGGATCGCGATCTCGCCGACGATGTCGTTCTGGCCGAGCGTGGCGACCCGGATCGCACCGCCCGGTGTCTGCACCATGACGTCGGCCTCGCCCTCGAGCAGGATGTAGGCGGCATCGCCGACGTCGCCCTCCTGGAACAGCGCCTCGCCGGCCATGAACTCGAGATGCTCGCTCGTGAACGCCAGAAGCTTGAGCTTGGCGGGCTCGATCTTCTTGAACAGCGGAATGTTGCGCAGGACCTCGACGTCCTTCTGCAGCGTCATCTCACGACCTCCCGGCGTCGTCGCTTTCCTCGAGCAGGCGGGACAGCGCGCCCTTCTTGCTGGCCAGATCGGCGAACGCGCCGTGCTCGATCAACCGCCCACCCTCGAGCACCAGCACATGGTCGAACTGCCGGGCCCAGGCGGGGTTCTGCAGTGCCCAGAAGGCACCCTTGTCGGCAAGGTAGTCGAGCAGGGCGTCGCGCACCAGCATCTGCTCGCGGCTGTCGAAGGCGGCCAGCGGGTTGTCGAAGACGAAGATGTCGGGCCGCTTGAGCACGGCGCGCGCCAGCGCCAGCTTCTGCCGCTGCATCGGGGTCAGCCGCGAGCCGCCGCCGCCGGTCGGGCTGTCGAGCCCGGCCTCGACCACCCGGTCGACCAGCCCCTTCTCCTCGAGGGCCTCGGTGATGAGGGTGGCGATCCGCGCCTCCGCCTGTGCCTGGCCGAAAGCGACCTTGCCGAAGAGGATGTTGTCCTGGATGGAGGCCGCGTCGTTGTAGCGGTCCGGGTCGAAGAAGTCGATCGCCCCCGCCAGCGCCTCGGGCAGATCGGCGCGAAAGACGCGGCGCGCCTCGAGCAGCCGGGCCTGCAGCTCGTCCTCGACGAGGCCCAGGCGATGGCGCGCCGGGATCAGCTTGAAGGGCAGCGCGAGGAGCCGCTTGCGGTCGGCCTCGGCCAGCGCCTCGAGATTGCCCGGGTCGGTCCGGTTGAGCAGGGCGCGGTAGCTCGGCAGCTCCTCGGCGGTGATGAAGCTGAACTGCCGGAAGTAGTCGTGGTCGGGTGGCAGCTCGGCGAAGATCTCGACCATGGTGGCGGCCACCTTGTAGCCGACCCCCAGCAGCTCGGCGGTGAGCCCGGTCTTGTCCAGGACCGCCACGACATAGGGTTGCTCGGCCAGCTGCTCGAGATCGAAGGTGTCGCCCACGGGCGTGCCGAAGAGCAGGTTCTCGGCGATGCTGGCGTTGGTGTTGTAGCGCTCGGGATCGAACCGCTCGACCAGCCGGGCGAGGGCCGGATCGGCGTCGAGCCGCGCCTGCATGCCGCGGCGTGCCTCGAGCAGCCCGGCGGCGAGCTCGCCGTGGGTGGCGCTGGCGATGCTGTTGCGCAGGCCCATGCGGTAGACGTCCATGTCGAAGCGGACGAGACGCAGCGCGTCGATGATCGCCTGCCGCCGCTCCGCCGCGTCGGTGCCGAGCCCGGCCGAGGCGTAGTCGATCCAGTCGACGTCGCTGTCGTAGGGCGAGTTGCCGGCCCGCAGGTTCTCCTTCAGTCGCCGGTCGCGCTGTTCCTGCGTCTCCGGTGCTGCCGCGTGGTCGGGCGGACCAGCCGCGGCCGCCACGAGAGCGTCGGAGACGGGCCGGTGCATGAGGCCGTAGAGGAGATTGTGGCGGATCGTGCCGGTGAGGATCGCACTCGGGTTGCCGACATAGGCGAGGCGTCGGCCGGTGAGCGAATCGGCGAGCTCGTTGAGCGGCTTGTCGTCGATCAACAGGCGCCCGCGGCTGGGGTCGAGCAGGTTCGCCAGGATCAGGCACAGCTCCTCCTTGCCGCTGCCGGACGGCCCGACGATGGCCACCCGGGACGGCTGGGCGACCTCGAAGCCCACCCCCTCGAGCAGGACCTCGCCGTCCTCGTCGGCCACGGTCAGGCCGCGCGCCTGCCAGTGGCCGGTGACCGCGACACCTTCCGGCGGCTCGCTCGCCTGGCGGCGGTCGTCGATCACCCCCGGGATGTCGAACTGGGCGACCACCTGCTCGTACTTGATCCGCACGTCCATGAAGAGCTGGTAGTGCGACAGCAGCTCCTTCCACGGGGCGGACAGGTCCTTGTGCGCGCCGACCACCGCGACCAGCGCCCCGATCGTCAAGTCACCGTGAATCACCAGATAGCCGCCGATCGAGAAGAAAAAGAACGGGCCGAGCTGGGCGAGGAAGTTGTTGATGAACTTGATCAGGAACTTGAGCTTGTAGATCCTGAAGCGGATGTCGAAGACGTGGCCGAGCTCGCGCGAGAACACCGCCCGCTCGTATTGCGAGGTGTCGTTGGCGCGGATGTCGCGCACCCCCTGGGCGCTCTCGCCGATCCGCTCGGCCAGGCGGCGCACGCGGCGGACCCGCTGCTTGCCGAGCTCGTTGACCCGCCGCTGCAGCTTGGGGATCAGGTAGATCTGGACCGGGTAGAGGGCGATGGCGGCCAGCCCGAGGATCGGGTCCTGCATGAACATGAAGGTCAGGATGGTGAGCAGCGTGCCGCCCTGGAACGCGGGCGTCGCCAGGGCCTCGCCGACATAGCCGCCCAGGGGCTCGACCTCGGCGTTGATCATCTGCACGAGCTCGCCCTGGCTCACCCGGCGGAAATGCGGCAGCGGAAAGCGCAGCGTCTGGCTGTAGAGCATGTAGCGCAGCCGGCGCAGCATCCGCTCGGCGACCACGCCCTGGTAGACGTTGATGACGTATTTGAAGCCGCCGTTGATCAGGACGAGCACGAGGAAGATGCCGCAGAGCACCATCAGGTAGTCGAGCTGCTGGAGCTCGTAGCCCATGATGGTGCCGCCGTCGGGCTGGCCGAGGGCATCGTTGATGATCTGCTTGGGCAGGTCGAGCGAGGCGTAGAGGAACGGGAAGGAGAGCACGGTCATCAGGAGGATGACGAGCTGCTGGCGCCAGCTGTAGCGCCTGATGAAGCCGAAGATCGTCGGTTGCATGAAGCCTGCGGCACGCTCGCTCGTCGTCTGCGGTTGCGGATAGTAGTCGGCATCCCCGGCCGATACCAGTGGCCGCCGTCACACCGCCCGGCGGTCGGCCCGGCGGCGTAGCGTTGTTTCGCCACGTTGGAGCGCTGCCCGGGCTGAACTAGAAGGCTCGGGTGACCGATGCCCAGGGCGGTCGACCCGAGCACGATGGGGGGAGCTTCGATGCACGGCATCTACCGGCAGATCTACGAGCGCAGCCTGCGCGAGCCCGAGGCGTTCTGGGCCGAGGCGGCCGCGGCCCTGCACTGGGACAGGCCTTGGGAGCAGGTGATCGACGACAGCCGGGCGCCGTTCTACGCCTGGTTCAAGGGCGGCAAGCTCAACACCTGCCACAACGCTGTCGACCGGCACGTGGCGGCCGGCCGGGGTGCCCAGGCGGCGATCATCCACGACAGCCCGGTGACCGGCACCAAGCGGACCATCACCTATGCCGAGCTCAAGGACCTGGTGGCGCGCTTCGCCGGTGCCCTCGTCCAGCACGGCGTCCGCCACGGCGACCGGGTGATCGTCTACATGCCGATGGTGCCGGAAGCGCTCGTCGCGATGCTCGCCTGTGCGAGGATCGGTGCCATCCACTCGGTCGTGTTCGGCGGCTTCGCGGCGCACGAGCTCGCCACCCGGATCGACGACGCCAAGCCGGTGATGATCGTCTCGGCGAGCTGCGGCATCGAGCCCGGCCGGGTGGTCGCCTACAAGCCGCTGCTCGATCGCGCGATCGAGGAGGCGGCGCACAAGCCGCGCCACTGCATCGTCCTGCAGCGCGAGCAGTGCCAAGCCGAGCTCCAGGCCCCGCGCGACCTCGACTGGCAGGCGGCGATGGCGGCGGCGCACCCGGTCGACTGCGTCCCGGTCGAGGCCACCGACCCGCTCTACATCCTCTACACCTCGGGGACGACGGGCCAGCCCAAGGGGGTGGTGCGCGACAATGGCGGCCACGCCACGGCCCTGCTCTGGTCGATGCGCTACATCTACGGCGTCGAGCCCGGCGAGGTCTACTGGGCCGCCTCCGACGTCGGCTGGGTCGTCGGCCACAGCTACATCTGCTACGCTCCGCTGCTCAACGGCAACACCACCATCGTCTACGAGGGCAAGCCCGTCGGCACGCCCGACGCCGGCGCCTTCTGGCGGGTGATCGAGGAGCACAAGGTGAGCGTCATGTTCACCGCTCCCACGGCGTTCCGCGCCATCCGCAAGGAGGACCCCGAGGGCGAGCTCCTGCGCAAGTACGATCTCGGCCGCTTTCGCACGCTCTTCCTCGCCGGCGAGCGCTGCGACCCCGACACGCTGCTCTGGGCCGAGGCCCAGCTCGGCGTTCCGGTCATCGACCACTGGTGGCAGACCGAGACCGGCTGGGCGATCGCCGCCAACCCGCTCGGCGTCGAGCAGCTGCCGGTCAAGCCGGGCTCGCCCACCCTGCCGATGCCCGGCTACGACATCCACATCCTCGACGAGGAAGGCCGGCGGGTGACCACCCCCGGCACGATCGGTGCCATCGTCGTCAAGCTGCCGCTGCCGCCCTCCTGCCTGCCCACGCTGTGGAACGCCGACGACCGCTTCCGGCAGGCCTACCTCACCCGCTATCCGGGCTACTACCTGACCGGCGACGCCGGCTACATCGACGCCGACGGCTACGTCTTCATCATGAGCCGCATCGACGACATCATCAACGTCGCCGGCCACCGGCTCTCCACCGGCGGCATGGAGGAGGTGCTGGCCTCCCACCCGGCCGTCGCCGAATGCGCGGTCATCGGTGTCGCCGACGAGCTCAAGGGCGAGCTGCCCATGGGCTTCGTGGTGCTCAAGGGCGGCGTCACGAAGCCGGAAGCGGAGATCACCAAGGAGCTGGTCGCCAAGGTCCGCGACGAGATCGGCCCGGTCGCCGCCTTCAAGCTGGTGACGGTGGTCAAGCGCCTGCCCAAGACCCGCTCCGGCAAGATCCTTCGCGGCACCATGAAGAGCATCGCCGACGACAAGCCCTGGAAGATGCCCGCCACCATCGACGACCCCGCCATCCTCGACGAGATCGCCGGCGATCTCCAGGGCCTGGGCTACGCCAAGGGGTTCGGGAAGCAGTAGAGAAGACAAGAATGTGGGGAGGCTGGCCTCCCCACGCCCCACCGTTACTTGGCGAGCGCGATCGTCTCGCCTGCCGTTGACCGGCTGATGATCCCCGGCGGATTGCCGTCTTGCGGTGGCGGTGCAATAAGCGTAAAATTGGCAGTTTCGGATTTTGGAGCGATTGGCTGCCGCAGGCTCGTTTGTCTGCGGCTGGATGACTGTCGATTGTTGGGAAAGCCGGAGAGTTGGTGCCATGGGGCTGAACGAAATCTTCCAGGGACTCAACAACGAGGACGCCGCCGTGCTGAACCAGCCCGGCGCACCTGGAGTAGGCCGCTTCTTCACCGATGATGTGGACCTGCTGCCGCCGGGTCCGGACAACGTCAAGGGGGCTGTTGCCGCCGCCGATTTCTGGGCGGGTGCTACCCAGCATTTCAAGAATGTGCGGCTGACCACCGTCGACGCCGTCGCCCTCGGCGACGAAGCCGTGCGTGAGATCGGCACCTACTGGGGTGCTTCCCGCAGCGGCGGCGAGCCGATCAGCGGCAAGTATCTCTTCATCTGGCGCCAGGTCGGCCCGGACTGGAAGATCGCGACCGACATCTGGACCTCGCACAGCGGCCATACCTGACAACGCTCGAGAGCGGCACGGCGAGCCTGCCTCGGCTCGACGCGGTCGTCGCGACAAAACGACTCCTGGAGTCGTTTCTGTTCAGACGGCCCCCGCCCGCACCGCCGCAAAGGACCGGAGGGGCCCACGGGGAGGCGAGCCTCCCCGTGACTCTTTCACTGCTCACCCGGGTGGCGGCAGGGCCGTTATCTCCTCGAGGCCGCCGTCGGGGAGGCGACGCAGGACCACGCCCTCGCCCGAGCGGGTGCCGCGACCGGCGAGGGCAGAGATGTTGACCTGGTGGGTGACCAGGACGAGGGGCGGGCCGGCGGGGCCGGCCTCGGCGAGGAAGGCCCTAAGCTCCCTGGTCCGCGCTTCGCGCAGCGCCGGCTCGGCGAAGAAGGAGTCGAGGGCGGGCAGCGGCTCGACCGGGCCGAGGCGGAGGAGCCGCGCCGTCCCGAGGCAGCGGCACCAGCGGCTGGAATGGACGACGGCGGCGCCGAGTCCGGCGGCGCGCAAGCCGTCGCCGATCGCCCGTGCCTGGGCCCGGCCGCGGGCGTCGAGATTGCGCTGGGTGGTGCAGTCCCCGAGCACGAAACCCGGCGGGTCACCGACCCCGGGGGCGAGGGCGTGGCGGATGGCGACGACGAGGCCCGGCCGATCGAGCCGCCCGGGCAGCGCCTCGGCGAGCGGGTGGCCAGCGGCAATGGCCGCGAGGCCGGCGGCTCCCGCCAGCAGGAGACGACGGCGGACGATCACTGGCTGAGCAGCGACGTCCCGGCCGGCGAGCGGTGCATGAGCACGGCCACGGCGACGGCCTCGCCGCCGGCGCTGACGATGGCGGACTGGATGCCGATGACGACGTAGCGGCCGTCGCGCTCGACGACGATCGGCGAGCCGGAGGAGCCGGCCTGCGAGTCGCAATCGTGCAGCAGGAGGCGGCCGCGCTCGATCACCCCGAGCGCCCGGCAGGGCGCGACCTTGACCGGCAAATGCGGGCGGTCGCGGCTGTAGCCGCCGCTGGCGAGCGGCAGGGAGGCGAGCTGGTCGCGCTCGTCGCCGTTGGCGAGGATCATCGGCTCCACGCCGGCGCCGGCCCGGAGGTCGATGGTCAGCTCGAGCACCGCCCAGTCGTCGAGCAGGCGCTCGGGATGGCCCCGCTCGTCGATGGTGATGCCCTGGGCCAGCCGGTAGCGGTCGACCCGGGCGTGGCCGAGATAGGTGCCGCGCCGGTAGCCCGGGACGAAATGCAGGGTCTCGGCATCGATCCAGCGGCGGCGCGTCTGGTCCCAGAGGCAGTGGGCGGCGGTCAGCGCCTCCCGCGGGCCGATGAGCACCGCCGTGCAGAAGCCACCGGACTCGCGGTTCAGCCGGCCGACCGCGTGCCAGCGGCGGTCGTCGGCCTCGATCACCATCCGATTGTCCGCACCGAAGACGCCCGCGTCGTCCCGCGCCCCGGCCGCTCCGCCGAAACCGAGAATCGCAACCACGACGGCGACGACGGCAAAGTGCACAGGGTTCTCCTTCCGCCGAATATCATGTACCGCAGCGGCGGCGGCGCGACTAGACGGCGCAGGCCACGCCTGTCGTACAATTTTACGCAAGGGCGACCCGGATGGTCGACCTGGACCTGCTCGAGCACCGCCTTCTCGACACGGCCCGGCGCGGCCGGGCGGTAACGTATGGCGAGCTGCTGGCGTTCTTCGAGCGCCGGGTGGCGCCGGGCAACGTGCGCGCGCTCTGCCGCGACCTCGGCCGGGTCTGCGACCGGATCGAGGCGGCCGGCGGCCCGGACCTCGCCTGCCTCGTGGTCCGCGCCAGCGACGGCCTGCCGGGTGGCGGCTACTTCCAGGCGATGCGCGCGGCCGGCCGCTATGCCGGGCCGGACGAGGGGCCCGAGGCCGAGCGCTTCGTGCGCCGGGCGCAGGCGCTGGCCCGAGCCTATGCCCGGGCCGGCGCCACGGCCGCCGCGACGACGGTCAGACCGCGGGTGCGCCGGTGAGCTGGTGCAGCCGCTGCACCGTTCCCGCATCCAGCCCGAGGCCGCGGGCGAGGTCGCGGAGGTACTGCCGCTCCGCCTCGGTGTCGATGTCGATGGCGAGGATCGAGGCGGCGTAGACCTCGGCCGCCACGGCCGGGCTCCTGACCTCGGCCACGAGGCCATGGAGGTCGAGCGGCCGGGTCATCTCGTCGATGACGAACTGCCGCTCGGCCTCGGTCACACCGTCCGTGTCGATCTGCCCGACGATGCGCTGCATCTCGCTCTTGTCGACCTGGCCGTCGGCCTTGGCGGCGCTGATCATCGCGCGGACGATCAGCTTCTCGGTAGCCGGGTCCACCACCGCCCGAACCTCCTCCGCGGCCACCGGCGGCGGGGCGTCGCCGAGCCGGGCGGCCGGCGCCGACGCGGCGCTCGCCGCCGCACCCGCCTGGTAGTTCTTCAGCGCGGTCAGGGCCAGGGTGCCGAGGATCGCCATCGCACCGCCGCCGACGGCGCCCTTGGCGGCCCCGCCGCCGCCGCCGAGCACCGCACCCACGAGGGCACCGAGGCCGCCCGCCTGGGCACCGGTCATGCCGCCGACCTGCTTGGTGCCGAGGAACTGCTGGGCAAGGCCCGCCAGGTCGCCGAGGCCGCCGCCGGCCGCTGCACGGCCGCCACCGCCCAGCAGCGCGCCCAGCATCTGGTCCAGGCCGCCGCCGGACTGGCCGGCCGCCTGCTGCAACCGACCGCGCGTCTGCGTCTGGCCCGCCATGCCCTGCTGCAGGAGCTGGCCCACGATATTGCCGAAGCTCATGACGTTCACCTCCTCTGGTCCCCCGCATCGCTCTTAGTCGCGGGCCGGATCGCCGTCGAGCCGCAAAACGGCGCAGTACCTGGCTGCTGCGGCACGGGTCTCGCGGCGGCCGCCCGGTCGCATTAGACTGTCGCGGTCGCATCATGAGCGGCGGAAGACAGGGTTCGGGCGGGCGCAGTGCTGGGCTGGGTGGTCGGGCTGATCAAGGGTGGCGCGGCCGGCGCCCCGGACCCGGTGGCGGCCGATGCCTTGGGTGCTCTCGAGACGGTGGTGCCCGCCGACCATCCGCTGCGTCCGGCTCGCCTCGCGCTCGACGCGGCGCTGGCGGCCGCCGCGGACGAGATCGACGCGGCGACGCAGCGGCTCGGTGCGGCGCCGGGCCCGGCCACGCTCGCGGCGCTCCTGCTGCTCGAAGCCCTCTACGACCAGGGCGCCCCGGACGAGGTGCTCGACCTCTTGCGCTTCGACCTCGCGGCGCGCTGGTTCGTCGGCTGGCCCGACGGCCCCGTCGGCCGGGACGGCGACACCATCGGCAGGGCGATGCGGCAGGCGGCAGCCGATCCACTCGTCGTGCTGCTGTGCGCTCGCGTGCTGACGGCGCCCGCGGTTGCCGCCCGACTCGGTGACCGCCGCTGGCGGGTGCGCCGGGCGCGCATCCGGGCCGCCCGCCGCCGGAGGCGTCGCTCGCCCCAGCGGC
>CAYWSB010000046.1:0-34859 GCA_964460465.1 uncultured Geminicoccaceae bacterium
CTGCCGACCGGCATCGCCGTCGCCATGCAGGACGAGAAGTCGCAGCACAAGAACCGTGCGAAGGCCATGAAGATCCTCAAGGCCCGGCTCTACGAAATGGAGCGCGAGCGCGCCGCGGCCGAGCGCTCGGCCGAGCGCAAGGGCCAGGTGGGCTCGGGCGACCGCTCCGAGCGCATCCGGACCTACAACTTCCCGCAAGGCCGGGTCACCGACCACCGCATCAATTTGAC
This sequence comes from uncultured Geminicoccaceae bacterium, assembly GCA_964460465.1. Lineage (GTDB taxonomy): Bacteria > Pseudomonadota > Alphaproteobacteria > Geminicoccales > Geminicoccaceae > SLRI01. The sequence continues at coordinate 231 of CAYWSB010000046.1, forward strand.
GCTCTACAAGCTCGACCAGGTGCTGGCCGGCGAGGCGCTGGGCGAGCTGGTCGACGCGCTCGTGGCATCCGACCAGGCCGCCCGGCTCACCGAGCTCGCCTGAGGTGCTGCCCGTCGCGGCGCTGGTCGACCAGATCGCCGCCAGCCTGCGCGCCGCCGGCATCGAGGACGCCCGCTCCGAGGCCCGGCTCATCGTCGCCACGGCCACCGGCCTCGACCGGCGACGCCAGCTCACCGAGGCCGACCGCACGGTCGACCCGGCCCCGGCCCTCGATCTCGCCCGCCGCCGCGCCGCCCGCGAGCCCATGGCCTACCTCCTGGGCGTGCGCGAATTCTGGGGCCGGGACTTCGCCGTGGGCCCGGGCGTGCTGGTGCCGCGGCCGGAGACCGAGACCCTGATCGAGGCCGCGCTCGATGCTTTCCCCGACCACGGCGCCCCGCTTCGCCTGCTCGACCTCGGTACCGGCAGCGGCTGCCTGCTGCTGACGCTGTTGACCCTCTACCCCGCCGCCATCGGCATCGGCGTCGACCGCTCGGCCGCGGCGCTGGCCTGGGCCGCCCGCAACCGGCACTCGCTCGGCCTCGAGCAGCGGGCGCTGCTCGTCCACGGCAACTGGCTCGACCCGGTGCACGGCGCGTTCGACCTCGTTGTCGCCAATCCGCCCTACATCGCCCCGGGCGAGCCCCGCGACCCCGAGACCCGTCACGAGCCCGAGGCGGCGCTCCTCGCCGGCGCCGACGGCCTCGCCGCCTACCGCGCCATCGCCCCGGCCGCGGCGGCAGCGCTCCGCCCGAACGGCCTCGTAGTCCTCGAGATCGGTGCTAGCCAAAAGGCGGCCGTCATGGGCATTCTCGCCGCCGCCGGCTTCATGGCCATCCACTGGCGCCCCGACCTCGCGGGCCACCCCCGCGCCGTCGTCGCCCGTCGGCGAGATGCTGAGGCGAAATGACGCGGCCCGGTGGCGCGCCCGCCACACCGCCGTCGGAAGCTCGCCGCCAGTCCAGCGCCCGCCCCGGGCGACGAACTTGCCGCTTTCGTCTGCCCTGTCATCAGATTATCTGACGCCGCGGGAATAGATGCGCGCGGGAGCGATTATGCGGCGAAAGCTCGTTATTTCGGCACTGCTGCTCGGCTTCGGCCTCGCCGCCTGCGACCAGGCAGAGGAGGCGACGCGTGCCGCCGGCGTCCCGCCGCCGGCGGTTGGTGTCACGCCGGTCGTCCAGAAGGAGATCACCCCCTCGTTCGAGTTCGTCGCCCGGGTCGAGGCCGTCGACAGCGTCGACCTCGAGGCGCGGGTCACGGGCTTTCTCGTCAAGCGACTGTTCGCGGAGGGGGCCACCGTCCAGCGCGGCGACCTCTTGTTCCGCATCGAGCCCGGCCCCTACGAGGCCGCCGTCGCCGCCCGGCGGGCGGATGTCGCCCGCACCGAGGCCACCCTCGTCAATGCCACCCAGCAGCGCGAGCGCATGGAGCCGCTGGTCCGCCGCGAGGCCCAGCCGCAGGCCAGGCTCGATGAGCTGATCGCCGCCGAGGGCGAGGCCCGCGCCAATCGGGACGCCGCCCGGGCCGCCCTCGACCGGGCGCTGATCGACCTCGGCTACACCGAAATCCGCGCCCCCTTCACCGGCCGCATCGGCCGCGCCGCCTTCGCCGAGGGGGCCGTGGTCGGCCCGGCCTCGGGACCCCTGGCCCGCCTCGTCCGCCTCTCGCCGATCTTCGTCACCATCCCGATCACCGACCGGGCGATGCTCGCCACTCGCCGGTCGGAGGATCCGGCCAGCGAGTTCCTCCCGTATGTCCGCCTCGCCGACGGCACGACGCTCGACGAGCCAGGCCGCTTCGCCTTCATCGACCCCCAGGTCGACGCGACGACCGACACCGTGCGCGTGCGCGCCGAATTCCCCAACGCCCACGAGCTGCTCATTCCCGGCCAGTTCGTCACCGTCACCATCCGCTCGGTCCAGCCCGAGACGGCCATGGTCATCCCGCAGATCGCCGTGCAGCAGGACCAGGTGGGACGCATGGTCCTGACCCTGGACGAGAGCAATACCGTCCAGATCACCCGGGTCACCATGGGCGAGCGGGTCGACACCGACTGGGTGGTGCTGGGCGGGCTCCAGCTCGGCCAGACCGTGATCGTCGACGGCCTGCAGAAGGCCCGGCCCGGCACGATCGTGCGGCCGGTGGCCGCCACCGCCCCGGCCGGGAGCTGACGCCCGTGTTCTCAGCCTTCTTCATCACTCGCACGCGCTTCGCCATGGTGATCTCGGTGATCATCATCATCGCCGGTGCGATCGCCATCCGCGTGCTGCCGGTGGCGCAGTTCCCGGACATCGTGCCGCCGCAGGTGCAGGTCACGGCGTTCTACCCGGGTGCCAGCGCCGAGGTCATCGCCGAGACCGTGGCGGCGCCGATCGAGGGTGAGGTCAACGGCGTCGACGACATGCTCTACATGACGTCGACCAGCGACAACTCGGGCAACTACGAGCTCACCATCACCTTCGCCGTCGGCACCGATCCGGACATCGCTGCCGTCAACGTCCAGAACCGCGTGGCGCTCGCCCTGCCGAGCCTGCCGCCCGAGGTCACCGCCCAGGGTGTCTCGACCAGGAAGCAGTCGACCAACATGCTGCTGGTCGTCAACCTGATCTCGCCCGGGAACACGTTCGATCGCCTGTTCCTCTCCAACTACATGGAGATCAACATTCGCGACGTGCTGTCGAGGCTGCCGGGCGTCGGCGAGGCGAGCCAGCTCGGCCTGCTCGACTACGCCATGCGCATCTGGCTCGACCCGCAGGTGATGACCTCGCTCGGCGTCAGCGAGGCCGAGGTGGTGGATGCCATCCGCCGGCAGAACGTGCAGGCCGCGGCCGGCCGGCTCGGCGCGCCGCCCGACAACGAGAGCCGGGCCTTCACCTACACGCTGCAGGCACAGGGGCGACTGACCGACGCGGACCAGTTCGCGCGCATTCTGGTCCGCACCAATCCGGATGGCTCGCAGATCAGGCTCGGCGATCTGGCGCGCATCGAGCTCGGGGCCCAGACCTACGATGCCAATGCCTGGGTCGACGGGGCGCCCACGGCGATGCTCGGGATCTACCTCTCGCCGGGTGCCAATGCGCTGGAGACGGCCGATCGGGTTTATGCCGCCCTCGAGCGTCTGGCCGAGCGCTTTCCCGAGGACCTGGAATACGACATCTACTACGACACCACGGATTTCGTGCGCATCAGCATGCAGAACGTGGTGATCACGCTGCTCCAGGCGCTCACCCTCGTCATCATCGTCACCTACGCCTTCCTCGGCGACTGGCGCTCGACCATGGTGCCGGTGCTCGCCATCCCGGGCTCGATCATCGGCACCTTCGCCGTCCTGCTCGCCGCCGGGCTGACCATCAACACCGTCTCCCTCTTCGCCGTCATCCTCGCCATCGGGGTCGTCGTCGACGACGCCATCGTGGTGGTAGAGAACACCCAGCGCCTGATCGACGAGGAGAAGCTCTCGGCCAAGGAGGCGGCCAAGAAGGCGATGGAGCAGGTGACCGGCCCGATCGTCGCCACCACCCTCGTGCTCTACGCCGTCTTCGTGCCGACCGCGTTCCTGCCCGGCATCACCGGCCAGCTCTACCTCCAGTTCGCGGTCACCATCTCGGTCGCCGTCACCCTCTCCTCGCTCATCGCGCTGACCCTCAGCCCGGCGCTGTGCGGCCTCCTGCTCCGCCCCTCGCGCGAGCCGCGCGGTCCGCTCCGCTGGTTCTTCAACTTCCTGGATGTCACCCGCAACGGCTATGTGCGCGTCGTGACCGCCATGGGCCGCGTCTCGATCGTCGCCGTGCTGATCATCGCGGTCGCCGGTGCCGGCGCCGCTTGGTTGTTCCGCACCGTGCCGACAGGCTTCATTCCGTTCGAGGACAACGGCTTCTTCTTCGTCGACGTGGCGCTGCCCGACGCGGCCTCGCTGGGGCGGACGAACGCGGTGCTCGAGGAGGTGCAGGCGTTGCTGGAGGCCGATCCGGACATCGCCCACAGCCTCACCGTCTCGGGCTTCAGCCTCATCGGCGGCATCCGGTCGAGCAGCGGGCTCGCCATCGCCATCCTCAACCACTGGGACGAGCGCCCCAACCGTGAGCAGACGGTGGCAGGGGTCATCCGCCGCCTCCAGCCGCAGCTCCTGGCCATCCCCCAGGCCACCATCTTCGCCTTCCCGGCACCACCGATCCAGGGCCTGGGGACTGCCGGCGGCATCGAGATGGAGCTCACCGATCTCGGCGGAAGGCCACCCGACGAGCTGGCCCAGGCGCTGCAGGGCTTCCTCATCAACGCCAACCAGCACCCCGGGATCGGCCGCGCCTTCTCCACCTTCAGCGCCCGGACCCCGCAGCTCTTCCTCGAGATCGACCGCGAGAAGGCTGAGACGCTCGGCGTGCGCATCTCCGATCTCTTCGTCACGCTGCAGGCCAATCTCGGCTCGTTCTACGTCAACGACTTCAACCTCTTCGGCCGCACCTACCGCGTCTTCCTCCAGGCCGACGCCCCCTTCCGCATGGAGCCCTCCGACATCAACACCCTGCACGTCAGGAACACCTTCGGCGAGATGGTCCCGATGCAATCCCTGCTCACCGTCCGCCCGATCCTCGGCCCCGACAGCACGCGCCGCTTCAACCTCTTCCGCTCGGCCAGCGTCAACGTCACGCCGGTGGGGGCCACCGGCGATGGCATCGCCGCCATCCGCGAGCTCGAGGCCAGGACCCTGCCGCCCGGCTTCGCCGTCGAATGGTCCGGCACGACCTTCCAGGAGGTCCAGGCCGGCGGCGAGGCCGCCATCGTGCTGCTCCTGGCGCTTGTCTTCGTCTTCCTCTTCCTCGTCGCCCAATACGAAAGCTGGTCCGTCCCGCTCGCCGTCATCCTCTCCGTCGTCATCGCCGGCACCGGCGGCCTGGCACTCACCTGGCTCATGGGCCTCGACAACAACGTCTACACCCAGATCGGCCTCGTCATGCTGATCGGCCTCGCCAGCAAGAACGCGATCCTGATCGTCGAGTTCGCCAAGCAGCTCCGCGAGGAAGGCCACCCCATCCAGGAAGCCGCCTCGACCGCCGCCCGCCTCCGCTTCCGCGCCGTCCTCATGACCGCCGTCAGCTTCATCCTCGGCATCATGCCCCTGGTGCTGGCCTCGGGTGCCGGTGCCGCCAGCCAGGTGTCCCTCGGCATCGTGGTGCTGGGCGGCATGACCGCCGCCACCTTCCTCGGCATCTTCGTCATCCCCCCCCTCTACGTCTTCGTCCAGGGCGTTCGCGAACGCATCCGCGGCCCCCAGGTCGCCACCGTCGAGAAGCCGGCCGAGTAGAAGGGCAAGGCGGGGAGGCAAAGCCTCCCCGTGCCCCACCCTTGCCTGGTGACGTTGGTCGACGCTGACGCCGGGCGCGTCGGGCCGTTTGCGGCCATTGAATGGACCACTCTTGCATCGGTCGCGAACGCGACCTGCCCGCATGGCCTTGGCCACGGACAGTCCGCCCGCCCCTGGCGTCGGGCGAACATCGGGCTGAACCCTACGGCAAACCCGGGAGGATCACTCCCAAAATCCGGTGAGGGCATGGGGCGTCATCTTCCCGGGATCCTTCCCGCTTTTTTCTCCTCCTCCAGGAATAGCCGCCCGGCCCGCGGCGTTGTCGGGGCGTTGCAGGGAGCCGCGGCGGCACCGAGCGCTGCCCCGGCCCGCAACACCGGTGAACGACAATCCAGGAGGTCGAGATGACCCGCAAAGACCCAACCGCCGCCGCGCCCGGCCCGGCCGCCGGCCGCAGGCGCCTGCTGGCGAAGATTGCCGGACTCGCCACCGTGGCCTATGCCGCCCCCACCCTCCTCCAGCTCAGCCAGGCCCGCGCCTCCAGCAGCGGTGGCAGCGGCGGCTCGGGCGGCGGCAGCGGCGGCTCGGGTGGCAGTGGCGGCCGCGGCGGCTCGAGCAGCGGTGGCAGCCAGGGCAGCGGGGCCAGCTTCGCCAGCCGCGGCAGCCGGCCCTCGGGCGGCCGCGGCAACTGGAACGGCGGCGGCCGCGGCAGCGCTTCCGGCGGTGGCCGGCGGAACTGGAACACCCGCAGCTTCAGCGGCTCGAGCTGGGGCGCCAGTCGCGGTTGACGGACATGCGGGGAGGATGATCCTCCCCGCGCCCCACCCGAACTTCGGTACGGCGCTTGTCCAGGCGACACCGCCGAATCCCGAGGGGGCGCGGGGGAAATCATTTCCCCCGCATCCTCTATCTTCCTCCGGACCAACGCCATGCATCTCCAGATCAACGATCTGGCGCACCCGGTCGCCGTCGACAGGGCGCCCGAGGTCGTCGACGTGCTCGCGGCCATCACGAGCGGCTGGTCGATCCGCCCGGGCGATCCTGCGGCCGAGCCCGCCATCCGCGTCGTTCGACGCCGCGGCCGCTATGGCATCAGCACCGCCAGCCGCCAGGGCACCCGCCGCCAGCCCACTGCCGTCAGCGCCGCCTGCAGCCTCGTCGTCGACCTCGTCGAGGCCATGGCCGACACGCGCCCCGACATGCTCTGCCTGCACGCCGGTGCGGTCCGTCTCGGCGATGGCCTCGTCGTCTTCCCGAGCCGCAGGCGTGCCGGCAAGAGCACGCTCATCGCCCGACTTGCCAGCCGGGGTGTCGAGGTCTTCGCCGACGACGTTCTGCCGCTGGTCGCCCGCGACGACGGCATCGTCGCCCACGCCTTCGGTGTCGCCTCCCGCCTCCGCCTGCCGCTGCCGCCGACCCTGCCCGCCGATCTCCACCGCTGGAGCACCGATCACGCCGGCCCGGCCGATGCCTGGTACCGCTACCTCGACCCGGCCCCGGGTCGGCTCGCCCCCTACGGCACCGAGGCCAATGTCCGGGCCTTCGTCTTTCTCGACCGTGGCCCCGACGACGCGCGCCCCCGCCTTCACCGCGCGCCCGAGGCCGCAGCGCTCGAAGCGCTGCTCCTGCAGAACTTCGGCATCGCTGCCACAGCCGGCGAGATCCTCGGCCGCATCGTCCGCTTGAGCGCGACCGCCGGTCTCTACGTGCTCCGCTACGGCGCCCTCGATCCCGCCGTCGAGCTGCTCCTCGACCGCTTCTCCGGCGAGGCACTGCCTGCGGCCGCCACCGAGCTTCCGCTCCCGCTGCCACCGCACCAGCAACCGCACGACAAGGCGCGGCCGGTGTGCGGTCCCGCCCTCGACGGCCTGCTCTGCCGCGCCCCCGGCCTCGCCGTCCGCACCATCCACGGCCGCCCGTTCATCGGCAACGACGAGGACGGGGCGATCTTCGCCCTCGACGGCGTCGGCGCCGCCGTCTGGGCGCTCCTCGACGAGCCGATCACGCTCGCGGAGATCACCGAGGCCCTGACCGAGACCTTCCCCGAGGTCGCGCCGCCGGTGATCCGGGCCGACGTTGCGGCCTTCGCCCTGAATCTTCGGGCCAGACGGCTCGTCGCCCACCAACCGCAGGAGTTCCACCCATGACCACCCGCATCGCCGCCCTCGCCGCGGCCCTCGTCTGCCTGGCCAACACCGCCCAGACCACGGCCGTCACTTGGCCGTTCCACGGCTGCGAGGCGGCCGACGTGGCCGCCCTCGCCGCCCATCAGCCTGGCGGCTGGACCGGCGACGAGCACGCCATGGGCGCCTTCACGCTGCGCCACACGGCCAGCCTCGACTGCACCAGCGGCGACTGCCGGGCGCTCCTGACCATGGCCACGGCTCACGCCGGCAGGCTGCTCGCCGCCGAGCCGGCGCCCGCGGCCCTGATCCTCGCCGCGCGCGAGCCCGGCCTCGGCCAGTCGCTCACGCTCGAGGGTGCGGCCGCCGCCGAGCTTCGCGCCAACCTCGGCCCCGCCGCCTTCGTCCAGGACGGCGCCGACAAACGGGTGATGATGGATTACGGCACCCTCGCGGAGTCGGTCAGGGTCCGCATTCGCACCGAGGTCGCCTGCGCCGCCGACGCTGACGTCTGCACCATCAAGGCCGACCCGATCGCCTACATCGCCTATGACGACCGCATGCGCTGCGGCGGCATCGCGGCGACCCTCGCCCCCACCAACTGAGACCCGGCGGCCGGCGGCTTGCGCCGCCGCGCACCCTTCCCACATACGTTCAAGAGACGGCGATGCCCATCGGGGTCGCCAGGGACAGGCCCGCTCGCACGAGGGGCCAAGAGGGGATACCGCCATGGATTTCAGCACCTACACCGAACGCGCCCGCGGCTTCGTCCAGTCGGCGCAGGGCCTCGCGATCCGCGAAGGCCACCAGCGTTTCCTCCCTGAGCACATCCTCAAGGTGCTCCTCGACGATCCCGAAGGCATGGCCGCCAACCTGATCCAGGCCGCCGGCGGCAACCCCAAGGCGGCGCATCAGGCGACGGAGCTCCTGCTCGCCAAGCAGCCCAAGGTCGAGGGCTCGGGCGCCGGCCAGCTCTACCTCGCACCCGAGACCGCCAAGCTCTTCGATCAGGCGCAGACGATCGCCAAGAAGGCCGGCGACAGCTTCGTCACCGTCGAGCGCCTGCTGCTCGCCATCGCCCTGTCGACGTCCGATGCCGGCAAGGTGCTGAAGGACGCCGGCGTCACCGCCCAGGGCCTGAACGCCGCCATCGAGAGCGTCCGCAAGGGCCGCACCGCCGAATCCGCTACGGCCGAGGACAGCTACGAGGCGCTCAAGAAGTACACCCGCGACCTGACCGAGGTCGCACGGCAAGGCAAGCTCGACCCCGTGATCGGCCGCGACGAGGAGATCCGCCGCGTCATCCAGGTCCTCTCCCGCCGCACCAAGAACAATCCCGTCCTGATCGGCGAGCCCGGCGTCGGCAAGACCGCCATCGCCGAGGGCCTGGCCAACCGCATCGTCAACGGCGACGTCCCCGAGAGCCTGAAGGACCGCCGCCTGCTCTCGCTCGATCTCGGAGCCCTCATCGCCGGTGCGAAGTACCGGGGCGAGTTCGAGGAGCGCCTCAAGGCCGTGCTCCAGGAGCTGACCCACGGCGAGGGCAACATCATCCTCTTCATCGACGAGCTGCACACGCTCGTGGGCGCCGGCAAGGCCGAAGGGGCGATGGACGCCTCGAACATGCTCAAGCCGGCACTCGCCCGCGGCGAGCTGCACTGCGTCGGTGCGACCACGCTCGACGAGTACAGGAAGCACATCGAGAAGGACGCGGCGTTGGCCCGCCGCTTCCAGCCGGTCTTCGTCGCCCAGCCCTCGGTCGAGGACACCGTCTCGATCCTCCGCGGGCTGAAGGAGAAGTACGAGATGCACCACGGCGTGCGCATCACCGATGCCGCCATCGTCGGTGCCGCCGTCCTCTCCAACCGCTACATCACCGACCGCTTCCTCCCCGACAAGGCGATCGACCTGGTCGACGAGGCGGCAGCCAGGAAGCGCATGGCGATCGACAGCAAGCCCGAGGAGATCGACGAGCTCGACCGCCGCATCCTCCAGCTCAAGATCGAGCGCGAGGCCCTGAAGAAGGAGCAGGACGAGCCCACCCGCCACCGCCTGCAGAAGCTGGAGAAGGAGCTCGCCGAGCTCGAGCAGGAATCGAACGAGCTCACCGCCCGCTGGCAGGCCGAGAAGGACAAGCTGGCAGGGGCCACCAAGCTCAAGGAGCAGCTCGACCAGGCCCGCCACGACCTCGTCGAGGCGCAGCGCCGGGGCGACTACACCCGGGCCGGCGAGCTCACCTATTCCGTCATCCCGGGCCTCGAGAAGGCCATCGCCGAGGCCGAGGCCACCGAGAGCACCCGCATGCTGCAGGAGGAGGTGACCGAAAGCGACATCGCCCAGGTGGTCTCCCGCTGGACCGGCGTGCCGGTCGACCGGATGATGGAAGGCGAGCGCGAGAAGCTGATCCAGATGGAAAAGCAGCTCGAGAAGCGCGTCGTCGGCCAGGAAGCCGCCGTGCATGCCGTCTCCAACGCCGTCCGCCGCGCCCGCGCCGGCCTCCAGGATCCCAACCGCCCGATCGGCTCCTTCCTCTTCCTCGGCCCCACCGGCGTCGGCAAGACCGAGCTCTGCAAGACCCTCGCATCCTTCCTCTTCGACGACGACCAGGCCATGCAGCGCATCGACATGTCCGAGTACATGGAGAAGCACTCCGTCGCCCGCCTGATCGGCGCCCCTCCCGGCTACGTCGGCTACGACGAGGGCGGAGCACTCACCGAAGCCGTCCGCAGGCGGCCCTACCAGGTCATCCTCTTCGACGAGATCGAGAAGGCCCACCCCGACGTCTTCAACGTCCTCCTCCAGGTCCTCGACGACGGCCGCCTCACCGACGGCCAGGGCAGGACGGTCGACTTCAAGAACACCATCATCGTGCTGACCTCCAACCTCGGCAGCGAATTTCTGGCATCCCTCCCCGACGGTGCCTCCGCCGAGGACGCCCGCCCCCAGGTCATGGAGGTCGTCCGCGCCAGCTTCCGCCCCGAGTTCCTCAACCGCCTCGACGAGATCATCCTCTTCAACCGCCTCGGCCGCGCCCAGATGGGCGCCATCGTCGAGATCCAGCTCGGCTACCTGAGAAAGCTCCTCGCCGACCGCCGCATCGACTTGGCCCTCACCGACCAGGCCCGAACCTGGCTCGCCAACGCCGGCTACGACCCCGTCTACGGCGCCCGCCCCCTCAAGCGCGTCATCCAAAAAAACCTCCAAGACCAACTCGCCACCCTCATCCTCGAAGGCCGCCTCAAGGAAGGCGAAATCGCCCACGTCGAAGTCAAGGACGGCAAGCTCGCCGTCGAAGCCCTGATCGAAGCCGAAGCAGCCTAAAAAACCGGAGGGGCGCGGGGAGGATCATCCTCCCCGCATCTTCAGAAAAATGCGGGGGAAATGATTTCCCCCGCGCCCCCTCATTCTTTAGACGAGATGGCGATCGCCGAAAGGTGGATGAGAGGACTGCAATGATCTATGATACCGAATCCGGAACGGCCGGGCCACTCTTCGAGGACTTCCTGCGGGAGCAGGTCACCTGCGAGGAGACGACCGAGACCGCCATCAAGCGCGTGCTCGCCTGGCAGCTCAGGGCCGCCATGAAAGAGCAGCGCATCTCCAAGGTGGAGATGGCCAGGCGCCTCGCAACCAGCCGCTCGCAGCTCGACCGCCTGCTCGACCCCGACAACGACACCGTGACCCTCGCAACCCTCGCCAAAGCCGCCCGCGCCGTCGGCCGAACCATCAAGCTCGAGCTGCAATAGGGCAGAGGACGAGCACCATGAGCGCCGCAGCCGGCATCCGCCTGAAGAACCCCGCCCACCCCGGCGGCTTCGTGAAGCACGAGATCATCGAGCCCCACGACCTCCCGGTAACCGATGCCGCCCACGTCCTCGGCGTCACCCGCCCAGCCCTCTCCGCCCTCCTTGACGAACGCGCCGCCCTCTCCCCGGAAATGACGCTGCGCATCGAGAAAGCCTTCGGCGCCCTTATGCGCATGCAAAACAGCTACGACAGCGCCCAGGCGCAAAAGCGGGGGAAATGAGATCAACGTCACCCGATTCGGCGGCGATCCGCAGCCGAGCTTGGCTTGAGCGACGCAGCCATGGCCACGAAGGGAGACCTCCCCAGAAGGCACAACGCGATTTCCCCCGGAACCCGGATGTTCAGTCTGCAACATTCTATTTACATTTCTTGTGCAAACTCTAATTATCTCCGCAAGCACACAAAGGTGGCCGCCTGACCTGCGAACGGACGAGACCGCCATGCAGCGAGGGGGATTCCGACGATGCGCGACGATGGGTACCAGCATGTGACGTTCGAGGTGACTTCGGCAGCGCGTTCTCCGGCGAGGTCGCGACAACAAGAAAAGAAGAAGAAAGCGACCCTAATTCTGGGCTTTCCTAAACAAGAAGCACCACTAGCGGGGTCGTTGACATTTCCTGTGGAGGATTTCGGCGTTGTCAGGGCCAAAGGTTCCCGAAAGGAAGCTGAGAAGCCAGTTCCCTCGAAGCGACGTCCCGCCTACGCAGTCTTCTAAATTTTGGGCTAAGGAAAAGGACCGCTATCTCCGGCAGCTTTTGCTGTCGGATATTGAGGAAGAATCTGGGCGTGAAACTATTGTATATTTTTCACAGTTAAATCAAGGCATATCACACACCGACGCTGACGATATTTCAGAAATTATCGATGGCCTAGCATCAAAGTCGGCTGACTTAATCATTCAAACTCCTGGAGGAATGGTAGACGCTGTTGAAAAATTCGTCACTGTTTTGAAGGCGAGGCTTACAGATTATAGGGTAATTGTTCCGAGTTGGGCAAAAAGCGGTGGCACGGTGATTGCAATGTCTTCTCAGAAGATTTTGCTTGGGGTTAACTCGGAGCTGGGTCCGATCGATCCACAAATGTTTGTTCCGGAAATTGGACCAGTGCCATGCGAGTTCGTGGCAAATGATGAGAGTCAGCCCCATATAATTCGGCAGATTGCCGCTTCATCTGTCGAACGTATGCGAGAACTGGCTAAGAGGATATTAAGAGACGGAATGCTTGCAGATGCCAATGAAGACAAAATCGAAACCATACTCGACAAAATTTCAAGCTCAAAGACCTACAAATCCCATGGCGCTGTTATAGATTTTTCTGAAGCTGAAAGTTTAGGCCTAGACGTGCAATTCATGGATCCTCATTCATCGTATTGGAAGAAAATATGGCTCAGTTATTGCTGCTACGACTACGACTGCAAGACCAAAGGCATAGCAAAAATAACAGAAGGAGCCAGATTTAGCATAGCTCGGGTTATAGAGGATTAGACAACGTCGCGCAACGCTGACACGTTCTGGATGTTAAATATAAAGCGAGCCACCTTGAGAGGCCCTGCTTCACCAGATTCGGGCTACGGAGAGCAAACTCCCTGTTTCGACGCCACACTCGCTGATCCCGCTCGCTTCGGCGTCATCGATCAGCCGCCGCAGCGCCGCAAGTCGCTCTTGCCGGCATCGATCCATCAGGCATTCGCTCCCGCCATCGCTACGTCGCCGCCGCACCCTGCCGCAGCTCGATCCGCTCCAGCCGCACCTCGATCCCGTCGAGCCGCCGCTCCAGCCCGTCCACCCGCCCCCCGAGCCGCGTCACGTCCTGCCGCAGCTCGCCCGTCGTCCGCTCCAGCACGCTCAGCGACCGGTCCATGGCCGCCGCGTCCCGCCGCAGCCCCGCCACCCCGTCCGCGATCTGCGCCTGAACCGCCACCAAATCGTCGAGCGTAACCCCGGCCAGCGTCGCCGCCGCCCTCTCGCTGCCATCACTGTACGCGATCCGCGCCCGCGGCGAAACAGCGCCCAACCCACCGCCCCAAAAACCCGGTGGGGCGCGGGGAGGATCATCCTCCCCGCATCCTGCATCCTATCGACTGCCACGATCAGCCGGCGTAGCCGAGATCCTCCAGCAGGGGGCCGCCGATGCGACGGGCGGCTTCGGTCAGTGCCGCGTCGGCCGGTGGCACGTCGGCGGCGGCCGTGGGCACCTTCTTGATGCCGCGCTTGAGCCGGTCCGACCAGGCGAGGCCGAGGCGCTCGACCAGGGTGCGCGCCGTGGCCTCGGGGTCGGCGACGAGGTCCTCGTGGCGCAGCTCGATCACCCGCTCGGGGCCGGCCGTCTCGGCCAGCGCCCGGCAGCGCCCGACCATCGCCCGCCAGAGATAAAGGCAGCGCACCGGCGCGTCCGCGGCGACGAACGCCGCCCGGTCGGCCGCCTCCACCCACCAGGGCACGTGTCGCCCATCCGGGCCGGGCTCGGCGAAGCCCACGGCCGAGACCTTGCTCTGGCGCAGCACCGGGTCGTCGAGCACCGCCTGGTCGAGGAAGTCGGCATGGCTCCGCGGCAGCAGCCGGGCCACTTCCGTGGGCTCGCGCACCACATGGATGAACCGGGCGCCCGGGAACGCCTCGGCCAGCGCGGTCGCGGCAAAAGCCGCGAACGGCTCGTAGAAAAGGAGCAGCCGTCCGTCCCGCGCCGGCCGGCCGAGGAGATAGCCCGGCGGCTGATGGCCCTGGTAGACCTCGACCAGCCGGTCGACGCGGAACGCCGTCCGCTTGAACAGCGAGCGCCAGAGGATGTCGCGGAGCACGAGGGTGAGCTGGCGCCGCTCGGCCGCGCCCGCCGCCCGGGCGATGCCATGGAACAGCCGCGGCGGCGCCACCCAGCCGCCGAGCGGCTCGATCAGCGGGTGCGGGGCCAGGATCTGGTTGACCAGCCCGAGGCCGGATTCCGGGCAGCCCAGGAGGAACACCGGCCCGTGCCGGTCGAGCAGGTCCGACCGGTCGACCAGCGCCAGGGAGCCTCGATCTTTCGCCACGCTCAACGCCATGCGATCCTCGCCATCTGCAGCCCAGCGCCGACCGTGCCGGCACGAGGCGGCCGAGCGGGGCACGGCCTCGACTACGAGATACCTAGTCGATCTCTAGGCCGGATGGAATGACGAACGACGCCCCGGCGGCGCCGCGTGGCCGCCGCGCGCCGGCCAACGCTCGCCGCCGCACTGGCGACCTGTCGTCCGCCGCGGATCCCGTCGTCGCGCGGCACCTCAGATGCCCGTCACCGCGCTCGCCAGGATCGCCCCCCGGGACGCCATGAAGTAGAGGCCCATGTGGTGGGTCGCGTCTTGCGGGTGGGCCGCCGTCTCGGGCAGGCCGAGCTCCATGGCCGTCTCGAGCGGCAGGTCGTAGGTGGCGCAGGCCGGCTCGAGGACGACGATGTCCCTGAGCGTCGGCATCAGCCCGTGGTTGCGGGCCGAGAGCAGGGTCAGGACGAAGTCCATGACGCAGATGTCGGTGCAGATGCCGGTCACCACGACGGCTTCCAGCCGGTGCAGGTTGACCCAGTCGACGACCTTGTTGTGGCTGGTGCCATGGCCCTTGAAGGTGGCCTCGATGGCACCCACGAAGCCGTTGATGCAGTCCTTGCGGATCAGCGTGGCGTGCGCCTGGTCCTCGAGCCAGCGGAGCTCCGGCACCAGGTTCTCCTCGCCCGTCCCCTTCTCGCAATGCGGCGGGTAGGGCGGCTCCGCCTTGCCCGGCTCGTGGGTGTCGAGGAAGGCCAGGATCTCCCAGCGCCGGGCGGCGAAGGCCCGGGCCAGCCGGTCCGTCTGCTCGACCATGCCGGCGATCTGGGCGTCGGGGGCCTTCGGCGCCAGGTTGCCCGCCCCCACCGTGCAGAAGCCGTTGACCGCGTCGACGATGACGAGGCCGGTGGGCTGGTCGTCCACCGCGTAGGGCCTGGTCGCGATCGGCAGGGCCTGGCTGAGCTGCCGCATGAGGGTCGTCTCGGTCATGGCGCGATCCTCCCGTGCTTGACCGGCGGACTAAACAATGCAGAAGGCGCCAAGGCAACGTAAAGAGTGGGCGCAACGTGAACGGGAGGGACAGCCGTGCGAATCGGAGTGATCGGCTGCGCCGGCCGAATGGGCCGGACCAACCTGGCCCAGGCCCTGGCGACCGCCGGAGTCGAGCTTGTGGGCGGCACCGAACGCCCCGGCCACCCGGCCATCGGCACCGACCTCGGCCAGCTCGCCGGCCGGGAGCCGATCGGCACCGCCTGCACCGCCGACACCGCGGCGCTGATGACCCGGGCGCACGTGGTCATCGAGTTCTCCACGCCGGAGGCCAGCGTCGCCAACGCCCGACTCGCCGCCGCGCACGGCTGCGCGCACGTCATCGGCACGACCGGCCTCGGCCCTGAAGAGCAGGCGGCCCTCGCCGAAGCCGCCCGTAACACAGCCATCGTCTGGGCAGCCAACATGAGCCTCGGCGTCAACCTGCTCCTCGGCCTCGCCGAAAGGGTGGCGGCCACGCTGGACGAGAGCTTCGACATCGAAATCGTCGAGATGCACCACCGCCACAAGGTCGACGCTCCCTCGGGGACCGCGCTCGCGCTCGGCGAGGCCGCCGCCCGGGGCCGCGGCCGGACACTGGCCGAGCTCGCCGTGCGTGGCCGCGACGGAATCACCGGCCCGCGCCGGCCGGGCACGATCGGCCTCGCGGCGCTCCGCGGCGGCGACGTGATCGGCGACCACACCATCACCTTCGCCGCCGACGGCGAGCGCCTGGAACTCGCCCACAAGGCGTCGAGCCGCGAGATCTACGGCCGGGGTGCGATCCGCGCCGCCCTCTGGGCTGGCCGGCAGCAGCCCGGGCTCTACGGCATGAAGGACGTGCTGGGGATCTAGAAGGATGCGGGGGGAATGATTTCCCCCGGGCCCCCTCGCAACTTGGCGCCGGCGCAAAGTTCCGGTGGGGCGTGGGGAGGCTCATCCTCCCCACATCTTTCTTACCCCTTGGCGCGAAGCCATTCGCGCGACGCCGCCTCCTGGGCCGCCAGCACTGGCGCGATTGCCGGATGCGCCACCGCCATGGCGTGCCACGCCACCAGCGCCGGCGGCAGCACCAGCGCGTCGCCCAGATGCTCCAGCATCAGCCGCGCCATCAACAGGGTCGGCGGGTAGGGCAGGTCGGCGAGCGTCAGCGCCGCGCCGGCGAGCCAGGGTGACGGTGTGGCCATGGCGGCGAGATCGGCGAGGCGGGTGCGGAAGAGTCCGAGCTGCTGCACCACCAAGGCCGGGTCACGACCCGTCCTTGCCATGTGCGGGAAGAGGGCGCGCAAGGGAGGCTCGAGCCGGGTATCGTGGAAGCGCGCGAGCTGCCGGCAGCGCGCCCGGGCGGCGACGCCATGGGGCAACAGCGGCGGCTCGGGAAACGCCTCCTCCAGGTACTCGACGATGGTCTCGCTCTCGCTGAGTACCAGGCCCTCGTGGACGATGGCCGGAATGGTCCCCGCCGGCACGATCGCCTTGTACTCGGCCGAGCCGTAGCCACCCGGCGGCGGCACCGCCTCGTAAGGCACCTTCTTGAGCCGCAGCGCCACCTCGACCTTGGCGGCGAAGTTGCTGACCGGGTGCGTGTAGAAGGTGATCACGCCAGGCCGCCTCAGTTGGCGAGGTTCCACTTCGCCTGCTGCTCGGCGAACCAGCCGCTGGCGTGGGTCAAGGCGATCCAGTGGTTGACGTAGTTGATCCAGACCTGGTCGGCCTGCGGCATCAGGAAGGCGCCGGGACGGCGGGAGCGCGGCTGGTCGACCTTGACGACGGCGAGCTCCGGATAGGTCGCGGTGAGCTGGGCCGCATCCACGTTGCTCGTGATGCTGGCCACCGCCCGGCCCGAGATCACCTCCTGCCACTCGCGGGCGGGGGCCTCGACCGTGCGGATCTGCGCATTCTGGAAATAGCTCCTGGCCTGCTGCTCGAACACCGTGCCGAGGGTGACGGCGATGGTGACCTCCGGCCTGTCCAGATCCTCCCAGCTGCCGAACTGCGCGGCATTGGCGGCGAGCGTCATCGGCACCGTCGAGAACTCGACATAGGGATCGCTGAAGCCGGCCACCGCCGCCCGGTCCATGCTCAACGAGGCGCTGGTGGTGATGTCGTACTTGTCGGCGACGATGCCGGCCACCAGCGTGCGCCACTCGGTCGGCACGTACTCGATCCGCACCCCCATGTCGGCCGCCAGCTTCTCGACGGCGTCGATGTCGTAGCCCTCGAGCTCACCCGTCGACGGGTTGCGGAAGCTCATCGGGTTGAAGTCGCCCGTCGTGCCGACCCGCAGCACGCCCGATTCGAGGATACGCTGCAGTCTCGTCGTCTCCTGGGCGACGGCGTGGCCGGCGACGAGCAGCAGCGCCAGGGTGGCGCCGGCGAGAAGGCGGAGGGACGGCATGGGCAGGGTCTCCGGGCGAAATGCCGAGGGGGGCAAGAGGCTGGCGGCGATATGGCGCCGGATCGCGGGATTGTCCATGCCGACCGCGCCGATGGTGCCGGCACCACTCTCCGGCCTTGCCGCCGTCGCCTCGCCCGTTAGGTTCCGCGGCGAACAGCGGCGGGACCGGCCATGGCAGAACCGATCATCCGGCTCGAAGGGGTCAGCAAGTTCTTCGGCGACTTCCAGGCGCTCCGGGGTGTCGACCTCGACGTGGCGGAGGGCGAGCGCATGGTCGTCTGCGGCCCCTCGGGCTCGGGCAAGTCGACGCTCATCCGCTGCATCAACCGGCTCGAGCAGCACGACGCCGGCCGCATCACCGTCGACGGCACCGAGCTCGACGACGACACCCGGCACATCGCCAAGATCCGCGCCGAGATCGGCATGGTGTTCCAGCAGTTCAACCTCTTCCCGCACCTCACCGTGCTGCGCAACCTGACCCTGGCCCCGATGCGCACCCGCGGCCTCGGCCGGAAGGGGGCGGAGGAGCTCGCCCGGCACTATCTCCAGCGGGTCCGCATCCCCGAGCAGGCGGACAAGTATCCGGCCCAGCTCTCGGGCGGCCAGCAGCAGCGCGTGGCGATCGCCCGGTCGCTCTGCATGCGGCCGAAGATCATGCTGTTCGACGAGCCCACCTCGGCCCTCGATCCCGAAATGATCAAGGAGGTGCTGGACGTCATGGTCGAGCTGGCGAACGAGGGCATGACCATGATCGTCGTCACCCACGAGATGGGCTTCGCGCGCGAGGTGGCCGACAGCATGGTCTTCATGGACGAAGGCCGGATCGTCGAGAAGGCGCCGCCCGGGCCCTTCTTCGCCAACCCGGCGAGCGAGCGGGCGCAGCTCTTTCTGAGCCGAATCCTTGCGCACTGAGCTGTCGCCGCAGGCCGATGGGGGACGTCGCCGCCGCGTCCTGCTCGTCCTCGCGACGGCGCTGGTCCTCGCCGGTTGCAGCAGCTCCACCTACACCTGGGGCTGGTACGTCGTCTCGCCCCTGACCGACCAGGGGCTGAGCAACATCGCGTTTCTCACCAGTGGACTCTGGCAGACCATCGCCGTCTCGCTCCTCGCGATCGGGCTCTCCATTCCGCTCGGGCTGCTCGTGGCCCTGCCCGGCTGCACGCGCCACGCCGGCCTCAGGCTCCTCAATCGCGCCTATGTCGAGACGGTCCGCTCGATCCCGATCCTGCCGCTCATGCTTTGGGTCTATTACGGCCTGCCCGTGCTGACCGGCCTCAACTTCGACCCCTTCACCGCCGGGGTGCTGACCCTGGTGATCTCCGACAGCGCCTTCGAGGCCGAAATCTTCAGGGGCGGGCTGCAATCGATCGAGAAGGGCCAGCACGAGGCCGCCGATTCCCTTGGCCTCTCAGCCTTCGACAAGCTCTGGTTCGTCATCCTGCCCCAGGCGATCCGTCGCATCCTGCCGCCGCTCGGCAACCAGTTCGTCTACGTCCTCAAGATGTCGTCGCTGCTCTCGGTGATCGGGGTGTTCGAGCTCACCAAGAAGGCCAACGAGCTGGTCGTCACCCTGTACCGGCCGCTGGAGATCTACAGCTTTCTGATCCTCGAGTATTTCGTGCTGGTCGTGATCGTTTCGGCCGGCGTGCGCTGGCTCGAGCGCCGCCTCGGGGCCGGTCAGGGCCACCCGGCACAATGAGCCAATGCCCGGCGCCGAGACAGCGAGGCCGGCATCGCAACGCTTTGTTAAGCGGCGGCTGCTAGGCTGCCGTCCGTCACCAACATCGGCCGATCGGAGATGCCCGGGTGCAGCTCGACGCAGACTGCCGCACGCGCAGCGACGGCGGCCGACCCGCCGCCGACGCCGCGCGCTGGTTCGCCGCGCACGAGCTGCGCACGCCGCTGCAGGGAATCCAGGGTGGTGTCGCCCTGCTGCTCGAGGAGCAGGGGGCCGGACTCTCCCCGCTCCAGCTCGAGGCAATAGGCCTGATCAGTGCGGCGACCGCGCAGCTCGAGCGGTGCGTGACGCGGCTGGCCGAGCTGGCCGACGTCGCCGCGAGCCCCGCGGCGCCGCGCCGCGCGCTGACACTGTCGGCGCTGCTGGAGAAAGCGGCGTTGCGGTGCGGCCTGCGACGCGGACCGGGGCTCGCGGCCGCTGCCGGGCTCGACGTGCTCGTCGCCCCGGACTTGGTGCGGCGTGCCTTCGAGCATCTGGCAGCGCTCGCCGCTACAGGTGGCGACCCGCAAGGGCTGGAGTGTGAGCTCGCTGCGGTCGACGACGAGACGATCGCGCTCGACCTCGCGGTCGCGCCGTCGCCGGGTGGCGATGGCACCGTGGCGTGGCACCTTGCAGCCGCGCTCGCCGAGCGGGCAGGCGGGCTGCTCGAGGCCGGTGACGCGAGAACACGGCTGGTTCTGCAACGTCCGAACGATCTTGCAGCGACCGATTCACGTACCGATATCATTGGTGCAAGGGACGTGTGACCGACGCGGCAGGGGCCATGGGTGGCCAGTGGCTGCATTGCAGGGTCGCCGGGCAGTCGGCGGGCGGCTTCCGACCAAGTCATCGGCTCGCCGTGTGTGCCGGCAGGGTGACAACAGGGGCCAAAGACAGTGGCAGGCGGGCCGGCAGAGCGGCTTCGGCGTTGCGGTTTTTCTTGATTTTCTTGCCTCCCCCGGTAGTTATCGTGGGGGAAGTTGTGGAGAACGACATAGCGCACTAACCAATGTGTGGCTCGGAGGCGGGTTTTCGCGCCGGTCTTGATCCGTGAGCGAACGGCTGACCAGGCTGCCTGAACGCGAGCGCCGCGGGCGCATGGCGGCACGATGCGTCCGTGACCGAGCCGACCACGTGCTTGGATCGTCGGTGTCGGAAAGGTCGATCACGTAGCCGAAGGCAATCGGGCGCGGGCAGCAGCACGACAGGCTGGTCGAAAGCCGATCGGGATTGCGGCAGGGTGTCGCTCCGGGCCGGCCGGCGGTCGGGTCAAACGGCGCAGGCCTCGTGCCGGACGTGGCAACGGGACTATCGGTGCTGCCTCGATGCCGCGGCTCGGCGCCGATTGTGCGGCCGGCAGGGGCTGCCCATAGCCGTAGCTCGAGGCGACGGGCAGCGCGGGCTCGCTGCCGCAGGGTGGCCGGTGCCGGGCCGCTCGAGGCACCAATCGGCATCCCGCCCACGGCACGGGACGCTGCGTGGCAGCGATACGATCGAAGAAGGAAGACGGGTGAACAGCAACAACCGGAACTCGATGTTTCCGTTTCGTCGCGGTGGTGGCAAGAAGCGCGGCAAGCCGCAAGGCGGCCAGGGTGGGCAAGGCGGCCGCCGGCAGGGCGGTCAGGGCGGTGGTCGGCGCATCCCCAACTCCGCGGCCGAGCTCCTGTCGACGCTGCAGCCGACGACGAAATCCCTGGCGCAGGTTCTCGCCGGCAACACCCGCGCCTCCGGTCAGGTGGTGCACGCGCGCAACGTCCTCAGCCAGGCCGAGCGGCTGGTCGACGAGCGCGCCGTGGATCGCCTGCCGCCCAAGCAGCGCGAAGAGTTCCTCGAGCAGCTGGCGCGCCTCAAGCTGACGCTCGCCGATGCCGCGGATGCCGCCGAGGCGGAAGCCGCGGCCGAACCGGCCGCTACCGCCGCACCGCCGATGTCGATGGACCGCCTCCGCGAGCTCGCCCTGAGCATCGCCACCAGCGGCTCGGCCCCGGGCCAGGCGACCGAGGGGCCGGAGGCCGTCGAGCCGAGCACCCATCAGGCGGACAGCACGCCCGATGAAGCGGATGCGGCCGCGGACGTGGCAGCCAGGGAGCCCGAGCCCGACGAACCCGACACGGCCGAGGAGGCAAGCGCTAGCGGGTCGGCCCGCGGCAAGCGGGGTGCGACCCTGCGCCTGAAGACCGTGCGGCGCCAGCCCGCCGAGGAGGACGAGGCGCACGGCACCACGGCCGGCGCGGGGCGCTGAGCGGCGGCGGTCGCCGCGCTGCCCATCCGCCGCAGGGGTCGAGGCGGATGTCCTCGCCGCCTCGGCTTCACGACAACGCGATTCTCTCGCCGCCCGACGCTCCATCGACCGGCAGTTAACCGAAAATTGTGATCGACGCGCGATGCTCTGCCGCCGCCGGCGCTGCATCGAAAGGGATTTGTTCGATCCGCCGTTTGAACTATGTTCGGAGCTGTCGATGAGCCAACGCCACGAGCGACGGAATCGTTTGGAGCCATGAAGGACGGGTGGGACGAGGATCGGGTCGTCAAGGGCGACGTCGCGACCAAGCCGCGGACACGCACGCAGCGGCCCTCTCTCTACAAGGTCTTGCTGCTCAACGACGACTACACCCCGATGGAGTTCGTCGTTCACGTCCTCGAGCGCTTCTTCAACAAGAGCCGGGAGGACGCCACCCGGATCATGTGGCACGTCCACCAGAAGGGCGTGGGGGTCTGCGGCGTCTACACCTTCGAGATCGCCGAGACCAAGGTCACCCAGGTGACCGAATTCTCCCGGCAGAACCAGCATCCGCTGCAATGCACGATGGAGAAGGAGTGACCGGGCGGCACCCCCTCGGTCCTGCTCCGCTGCACATCGACGGCGGCTGCATCGGCGCACCGCCGAACTCGGCAAAACAGGCCCGCACCGCGGCTGCGGAACGGCAGGCTCCGCCGCTGGAGGCTGGCCCACGGCCAACGATATCGGCTACAATCAAGTCCAGGGCGATCGGGCGGCGGCCATGCGAGGTCGCTGCAGGTTCGGCTAGGAGGTAGGATGCTCTCGCGCACGCTGGAAAAGACCCTTCGCCGGGCGCTCGCCCTCGCCAACGCGCGGCAGCACGAATACGCCACGCTCGAGCACCTGCTGATGGCCTTGAGCGAGGACCAGGACGCGGTCGCGGTCATGAAGGCCTGCGCCGTCGAGATCGACAAGCTGCGCCTCGCCCTCACCGATTTCCTTGACCACGAGCTGTCCGGCCTGGTGGTCGACGGCGTCGTCGATGCCAAGGCGACGGCCGGCTTCCAGCGCGTCATCCAGCGCGCCGCGATCCACGTCCAGTCGTCGGGCCGCAGCGAGGTCACCGGCGCCAACGTCCTGGTCGCCCTCTTTTCCGAGCGCGAATCGCATGCCGTCTGGTTTCTGCAGGAGCAGAACATGTCCAGGCTGGATGCGGTCAACTACATCGCGCACGGCATCGCCAAGAAGCCAAGCCTCAGCGAGGAGCGTCGCGTGAAGGGTGCGGAGGAAGCGAGCCAGAGCGAGGAGAAGCGCGAGGCGGGCAGCGAGGCGCTGTCGACCTACTGCGTCAACCTCAACGACAAGGCGGCGGCCGGGAAGATCGACATCCTCGTCGGCCGCGAGCACGAGATCGAGCGGACCATCCAGATCCTCTGCCGCCGCTCCAAGAACAACCCGCTCTTCGTCGGCGACCCGGGCGTCGGCAAGACCGCGATCGCCGAGGGACTGGCGCTGCGCATCGTCAAGGGCGAGGTGCCCGAGGTGCTCAAGCACGCGATCATCTTCGCCCTCGACATGGGCGCTCTCCTCGCCGGCACGCGCTATCGCGGCGACTTCGAGGAGCGGCTGAAGGCCGTGATCGGCGAGCTCGAGGCCAACGACCGCGCCGTCCTGTTCATCGACGAGATCCACACCGTGATCGGTGCCGGCGCCACCAGCGGCGGCTCGCTCGACGCCTCCAACATTCTCAAGCCGGCGCTGGCCGGCGGCTCGCTCCGCTGCATCGGCTCGACCACCTACAAGGAGTTCCGCAACTACTTCGAGAAGGACCGCGCCCTGGTCCGCCGCTTCCAGAAGATCGACGTGCCCGAGCCCTCCGAGGACGAGGCGATCAAGATCCTGGAGGGCCTCAGGCCCAGCTTCGAGGAGCACCACCGAATCAAGTACTCGGCCGGTGCGCTCAAGGCTGCGGTCAAGCTCTCCAACCGCTACATCCACGACAGGAAGCTGCCCGACAAGGCGATCGACGTGATCGACGAGGTGGGGGCGGCGCAGATGCTCAAGCCCGAGGGCCAGCGGCGCAAGACCGTGGGGCCCAAGGACATCGAGGAGATCGTGGCCAAGATCGCGCGTGTCCCGATCAAGGCGGTGAATGCCCGGGACAAGAACGCGCTCAAGACCCTGAGCGACGATCTCAAGGGCGTCGTCTTCGGCCAGAGCCAAGCGATCGAGGCCCTCTCCTCGGCGATCAAGCTCAGCCGCGCCGGGCTGCGCGACCCACAGAAGCCCATCGGCTGCTACCTCTTCTCCGGCCCCACCGGCGTCGGCAAGACCGAGGTCGCCCGCCAGCTGGCGGCGATCATGGGCATCGAGATCGTCCGCTTCGACATGTCCGAGTACATGGAGCGGCACGCGGTCTCGCGGCTGATCGGCGCCCCTCCGGGCTATGTCGGCTTCGACCAGGGCGGCCTCTTGACCGATTCGATCGACCAGCACCCGCATGCCGTCCTGCTGCTCGACGAGATCGAGAAGGCGCATCCCGACGTCTTCAACATCCTCCTGCAGGTGATGGACTACGGCAAGCTCACGGACAACAACGGCAAGACGGTCGACTTCCGCAACGTCATCCTGATCATGACGACCAATGCCGGGGCCTCCGACATGAGCAAGCCCGTGATGGGCTTCGGCGGCGTCGCCCGCGAGGGCGAGGACACCGAGGCGATCAAGCGCCTGTTCACGCCCGAGTTCAGGAACCGCCTCGACGCGGTGATCCCGTTCGCCGGCCTCACGCCGAAGATCATCCGCTCGGTGGTCGACAAGTTCGTGAGCCAGCTCGCCGCCCAGCTCGCCGACAAGCGGGTGTCGATCGAGCTCGACGACGAGGCCAAGGAATGGCTCGCCGAGCGCGGCTACGACCCGCTCTACGGGGCGCGGCCGCTCGCCCGCGTCATCGAGGAGCACATGAAGAAGCCGCTCGCCGACGAGCTGCTCTTCGGCCGGCTCGCCAAGGGCGGCCGGGTGACGGTGACCATCCAGGGCAACAAGCCCGTGTTCGTGATCGTGCCCACCGGCCAGACCCTGCCCTTCCTGCCGGCGCCCGACAGCGACGCGGGCGAGGCCACGGACGAGGCCGATGCGCCGGAGCGGGACGCGCCCGACGCGGAGGTGCCCGAGACGGTGAGCTGATCAGCGCGGCGAACAGCGTCGCGGGTTTCGCGAGGTGCGCGGGCGGCATGGCGATCCCGCCGGCCGACTTGACGGGTCGCCATGGCTGAGGTGTTGATCGCTGCCGCCGATCCGACGGCGGCGGATGCTTGCGCTCTGGTCGTTGCCCTAGACGGCTCCTTGGCCGCGCTCTATCCGCCGGAAAGCAATCACGGGCTGTCGCTGGAGGTGCTTCGAGGCCCTGACGTCCGGTTCGTCGTCGCCCGTCGGGCGGGCGCCGCGATCGGCTGTGGCGCCCTGCGCCTCGCTGCCGGCTTCGCCGAGATCAAGCGGATGTACGTGCGGCCCGAGGCGCGCGGCGCCGGGGTCGGGCGCCGCCTGCTCGACCATCTCGAGCGGCTCGCCGCCGCGAGCGGGTGCTCGCTGGTCCGCCTCGAGACAGGCGTCGCCCAGCCCGAGGCGATCGCCCTCTACGAGCGGTCGGGCTACCGGCCGATCGCACCCTTTCCACCCTACGCTCCCGACCCGTTGAGCCTGTTCATGGAGAAGGTCCTCCCGCGACCGGACCGGTCCGGCGCCCGCCCGGCTGGCTGACCGGCCCGCGAGTCCGGCATGCTGCATCGCAGCGCTGGCCTTGCAGCGCCGCGTGCCCTAGGTTGCCACCACCGCCCGCCGGCCGAGTGCCGCCGTCGTGGGCCGTCGACCGGCGGCATGCGGCCCGTCGGTCGGCGCGCCGCAGCGCGCTTGGCCGGAGTCGCCGCTCGCTGCCCGGCCGGCAGGGCTGCGTGCCGTCCCAGCCCTGGAGCGAAAC
This sequence comes from uncultured Geminicoccaceae bacterium, assembly GCA_964460465.1. GTDB lineage: Bacteria > Pseudomonadota > Alphaproteobacteria > Geminicoccales > Geminicoccaceae > SLRI01. Next base: position 25,857 of record CAYWSB010000046.1, read on the forward strand.
CTCGGGACCGCTCCGTGCGCCGTGCTCGGACACGGGAACACCCGCAGCTGCGGAAGGAACGACGATGCAAGAGTTGAAGATCACGACCGCCGAACCGACGGCCGAGCATATCCGGAACCTGCTCGCCGCCTTCGATGCCCACCTGACGTCGCTCTTCCCGCCGGATGCCGACTACGGCCTCGCCGTCGACGAGCTGCAGTCGCCGAATGTCCGCTTCGTCTTCGTCGAGGATGGCGATGCCGTGATCGGCTGCGGCGCCTTGCGGCTCGACCAGGACTACGCCGAGATCAAGCGCATGTACGTGGTGCCCGAAAGGCGGCAGGCGGGCGTGGGGCGCGAGATCCTCGCCCACCTGGAGCGCGCCGCGGCAAGCGCCGGACGCCCCGTGGTCCGCCTGGAGACCAGCGTGGCGCAACCGGAGGCGATCGCCCTCTACGAGCGGGCCGGCTACGGCCGGATCGGGTCCTTCCCCCCGTATGCGCCCGACCGGCGCAGCGTCTTCATGGAAAAGTCGATCACGCCGCTGACCGAGAACCTCGGACGCGCCGGGTCTTTTCCCTGAGACGGCGAGCGCGGCGGCACGGCCGGCCGGCGCCACCCGGCGACAGGGCTCGAGGCCTGCAGCCGACGATCCGGGCCATCGCGTCAGACGGTCACCGGCGCGAACGCGGCCTCGTCAGGTGGGCCCGCGGCGTAGAGCCAGACGATCCCGTTGCCGCCAGCCGGTGGGAGGCCCATGAGGCTCGAGCTCACCGTGCCGTACGCACCCTCCGTGCGGATGCACATCGCGTCGCGCGGATCCCCCGTCTCGCTGGCGCCCGCGGCCAGTAGCAGCTGCCAGCCCGACCAGTCGCCGACATCCGGGGCCGGCGCCTCGGCGCTGCGGAACAGTGGCAGATAGCGACGAATGCGGGGCGAGTCGGCGTCGTTCAGCTCGCGCGAGGTCAGCATGGCGATCCCCGGGTCGAGGGCGACCGAGCGGACCATGCCGTCGCCCGCATGCCTGACCCAGAACGCCTCCGTGGCATCGGCGACGAGCAGATTGAACGGGCGATACGACTCCGGATCGAGATGCGCCAGGGCCGCCGCCGCGTCGACCGCGTCGGCGTGGTCGAGGGCCTCGAGCACGAGCTCGCCCCGGCTGCGCTTGCCGGCCTCCGGCCCGAGCGTGCCCTGCCGGTTGAGGACGGCGGCGACCACGCCGTAGTCGTTGAGCCCGAGCCAGCTGCCGCCCGCCGCGGCGTCGAGCCCGGCCGTCACGTCGGGCCGATCCGGCCAGTGCCGGCCCGGTGCCACGGTCGGACGCGTGCCGAGCTCGTCACGGTTGGCGGCCAGCAGCAGCGGCCAGCGCGGATGGTCCGGGCGTCTCAGGAGGATCACCGAGCACATGGAGGCACGGCCATGCGCCGGCACCGGCCGGACGTTCCAGAGCCGGACCGCGTGGCGGCTGGACGGCACGAAAGGCGCATCGGCTGACCTTCTCCCGAGCCGGCATCCGGCCACCATCTGTCGCTGCTGCGAGCGATGGCGGCCCGGAGCCCATCACCCTATATAGGGAGGAGAGGAGCACGACCTAGCTGGGGAGCAGCGCATGTCGCTCGAGGATCGCGGAAAAAGCGAGGAAGCCAAGTACAAGCACGACCAGGAGCTGGCCTTCAAGGTCCGCAACCGGCGCAACAAGCTGTTCGGCCTGTGGCTGGCGGAAACACACCTCGGCAAGACCGGTGACGACGCGTTCGCCTATGCCAAGGACGTGGTCATGGCGTCGTTCGAGCGGCCCGGGGACAACGGCGTGCTCGACAAGGCGCGCGAGGACCTCGCCGCCGCCAGGGTCGAGCTCAGCGACTATCTGCTGACCAAGCATCTGAGCGAGTGCGAGGTCGTGGCCAGACAGCAGGTGATGGCCGAGTGACGACGTTGCCGGCGCCGGCCACCGACGCGGCGATGGCGGGGACGGGAACGGCCACGGCTCGATCGACCGTACGCGGTGGCCGCCCGACGGCGCCCGGGGCCGCCCGGCCGCCGGCCGCAGCACCGCGATCCCTGCCGCATCAACCGCAGCCGCCCGGCGAGACCGGTGGCCCGGCCGGCCCCGAGCCGACCCGCTATGGCGATTGGGAAAAGGGTGGGCGCTGCTTCGACTTCTGACGCCCGTGCCGAGCGGATACCACCGGCCGCCATCCTCCTGATCGTCGCGATCTCCCTGTTGTGGGGGCTGAACTGGCCGGCGATGAAGCTGGTGGTCGGCGAGCTCTCGCCCTGGACCTTTCGGGTCGTCTGCGTCGCCGGCGCCGGCGCCAGCCTCCTGGCCTTGGCCGCCTTGAGCGGCGAGCGCGTGTGGCCGCCACGGCATCTCTGGCCGGCGCTGGCGCTCCTCTCGGTCGTCCACGTCAGCAGCTGGCACATGCTCACCGCCTTTGCGCTCACCAGCATCGGTGGCGGCCGGGCGGCGATTCTCGCCTTCACCATGCCGCTCTGGGCAACCGCCCTTGGCGTCGTCGTCCTGAAGGAGCGGCTGCGCTGGCGCCAGGCCACCGCGCTGGGCCTCGGCCTCGGCGGCATCGCGCTGCTGCTCTTGCCGGAGCTCGGCCGGACCGGCGTCGTGCCGACGGGCTACGTCCTGATGATCCTCTCGGCCATCGCCTGGGGCATCGGCACGGTCGGCCAGAAGCTGCGGCAGTGGCAGATCGGCGTCCTGGCCCTGAGCGGCTGGCAGCTGGTCATCGGCGGCGTGCCGATCGTCCTGGCCTGGCTCGTCCTCGAGCCGGAGCCGGATCTGTCGCGGGTGACGCCGCTGGGGCTCGCGGCGCTGGCCTATGTGGTGTTCGTGGCCCTCGTCTTCTGCTTCTCCTCCTATGTCCGGCTGGTCTCGATCCTGCCGGCGAACGTCGCCTCGATCAGCACCCTGGCGATCCCCGTGGTCGGCCTCTGGAGCTCGGCCCTGCTGCTCGGCGAGCCGGTCGGCCTGTTCGACGTCCTGGCGCTCGCCATGGTGCTGGCAGCGCTCACGCTGGTGCTGCTGCGCCCGGCGGCCGGCAAGCCGGCCGGTTGAGCGGCACGATCCTTTCTTCCAGTGAAAAGAGCCGGTATAACGGCCGCCACCATGCATGACGCGGCCATCAGCAGACAGGACACCCCATGGCAGAGACCGTGACGACGCGGCGGACCGACGATCGCCAGCGGGCGTTGGACGCGGCCATCGCGCAGATCGAGCGGTCGTTCGGCAAGGGCTCGGTGATGCGCCTCGGCAAGGCCGAGCAGCTGGCCGACATCGAGACCGTGTCGACGGGCTCGCTCGGCCTCGACATCGGGCTCGGCGTCGGCGGTCTGCCACGCGGCCGGGTGATCGAGATCTACGGACCGGAAAGCTCGGGCAAGACGACGCTGACACTGCATGTCATCGCCGAGGCGCAGAAGGCCGGCGGCACCTGCGCCTTCATCGATGCCGAGCACGCGCTCGATCCGGGCTACGCGCGAAAGCTCGGAGTCAATCTCGACGACCTCCTGATCAGCCAGCCCGATACCGGCGAGCAGGCGCTCGAGATCGCCGACACGCTGGTCCGCTCGGGTGCCATCGACGTCATCGTCGTCGACTCGGTGGCGGCCCTCGTGCCCAAGGCCGAGCTCGAGGGCGAGATGGGCGACAGCCACGTGGGCCTCCAGGCCCGGCTGATGAGCCAGGCGCTCCGGAAGCTCACCGCCTCGATCAGCCGCTCCAAGACCATGGTGATCTTCACCAACCAGATCAGATCCAAGATCGGCGTCATGTTCGGCAGCCCGGAGACCACCACCGGCGGCAACGCGCTCAAGTTCTACGCCTCGATCCGGCTCGACATCCGCCGCATCGGCCAGGTCAAGGAGAAGGACGAGACGGTCGGCAACCAGACCCGGGTCAAGGTGGTCAAGAACAAGGTGGCCCCGCCGTTCCGTGTCGTCGAGTTCGACATCATGTACGGCGAGGGCATCTCGAAAACAGGCGAGCTCATCGACCTCGGCATCAAGGCCGGGCTCGTCGAGAAGTCCGGCTCCTGGTTCTCCTACGGCAGCCAGCGCATCGGCCAGGGCCGCGAGAACGCCAAGGCGTTCCTCAGGGCCAACCCGGCCATCGCGCAGGAGATCGAGACGGCCATTCGCGGTGCCGCCGGCATCGGCGGTCTTGGTGGGCCCGGCATCGACCTGCTGGACGAGGATCATTCCATCGACGACTGACCGCGCGACCACGCCTCGGAGCTGACGCTGGCTGCGGCAACGCCGGCGCGGCGACGTGCCTGGGTATGCCGGAGCACCGATAAGAGACTCGGCAACTCTCTCCAGCTATAGTAGCAATGGATAGTCAATTCTACTAATTGTTGGGAGGGACGCTAGGCTTGTCTACCCACGAGCAATACACCGCTCATTCGACGATCAAGACGGCCACGGACAAGAGCTTTGGCCTGACCGTGGGCGGGATCCTCGCCGCCATCGCCCTGGTGCGCTGGTGGTGGGTCGGCTCGCTGTCGTGGCTCATGACCGTGCTGCTCGTCGTCGGCGTCGCCCTGCTCGTCGCCGGCCTGCTCCGACCGCAGGTGCTGGCACCCCTCAACAAGCTCTGGACGAAGCTCGGTCTGCTCCTGTTCCACGTCGTCAACCCGGTAGTGATGCTGCTGCTCTTCATCGTCACGATGATTCCGGCGGGCCTGATCATGCGCGCCGTCGGCCACGACCCGATGCGCCGGCGCTTCGATCCCGCGGCGTCGAGCTACTGGATCGAGCGCGATCCCCCGGGCCCGCCACCGGATTCGCTCCACCACCAGTTCTGAGCCGCCCGACGCCACCTGCCGGAACGCCCAACGGAGTACCACCCGATGGAATTTCTCGCTGAGATGTGGAAATTTCTCAAGGTCCGCAAGAAATTCTGGCTGGCCCCGATCATCCTGATCATGGCCGCCTTCGGCGGGCTCCTGGTCGCGGCACAAGGCTCGGCGGTGGCACCCTTCATCTACACGCTGTTCTGAGGGCGGCGGCATGAAGGTTCTCGGCATCTCCGCCTACTATCACGACAGCGCCGCCGCCGTCGTCGTCGACGGCGAGATCAAGGCGGCAGCGCAGGAGGAGCGGTTCACCCGCAAGAAGCACGATCCGGGCTTTCCCCGCCACGCGATCGGCTACTGCCTCGAGGCGGTCGGCGGCACCCTCGCCGACATCGACCACGTCGTCTTCTACGACAAGCCGTTCATCAAGTTCGAGCGGCTGCTCGAGACCTACCTCTCCTTCGCGCCGCGCGGCTTCCGCTCGTTCCGCATGGCCCTGCCGATCTGGCTGAAGGAGAAGCTGTTCCAGAAGACGATGCTGCGGGACGCGCTGCGCGAGCTGCCCGGCGGCGAGCATTGGCACGGCAAGCTCCTGTTCACCGAGCACCACCAGAGCCACGCCGCCAGCGCCTTCTTTCCCTCGCCGTACGACGAGGCCGCGATCCTCACCATGGACGGCGTCGGCGAATGGTCGACGACAACGCTCGGACTCGGCCGCGGCAACGAGCTGAAGATCGTCAAGGAGCAGCACTTCCCGCATTCGCTGGGCCTGCTCTACTCCGCCTTCACCTACTACACCGGCTTCAAGGTCAACTCGGGCGAATACAAGATCATGGGCCTCGCCCCTTATGGCGAGCCGCGCTACGCCCAGACCATTCTCGACCATCTCATGGATCTCAAGGCGGACGGCACGTTCCGGCTGAACATGGACTATTTCGACTACTGCACCGGGCTGAGGATGACGAACGCCCGGTTCGACGATCTCTTCGGCGGCCCGCCGCGCCAGCCCGAGCAGCTGCTGACCCAGCGCGAGATGGACCTCACCGCCTCGGTCCAGAAGGTGACCGAGGAGGTGGTGCTGCGGCTCGGCCGGTCGATCGCCAGCGAGACCGGGCAGAAGAACCTCTGTCTCGCCGGCGGCGTGGCACTCAACTGCGTCGCCAACGGCAAGCTGCTGCGGGACGGCTCGTTCGAGAACATCTGGATCCAGCCGGCCGCCGGCGACGCCGGCGGGGCGCTCGGCGCCGCGCTCGCCGGCTACCACCAGCTCGAGAACCGGCCGCGCCTGCCGATCAACGGCCATCTCGACCACATGCAGGGCGCCTATCTCGGGCCCGCCTTCGCGACCGACCAGAGCGCCGCGGCGCTGAAGGCGGCCGGGGCGGTCTTCGACGTCCTCGACGACGACGAGGTGATCACCGCGACGGCCGATGCGCTGGCCGACGGCAAGGCCGTCGGCTGGATGCAGGGCCGCATGGAGTTCGGCCCGCGGGCGCTCGGCGGCCGGTCGATTCTCGGCGATCCGCGCTCGCCCAGCATGCAGAAGATCTTGAACCTCAAGGTCAAGTACCGCGAGAGCTTCCGCCCGTTCGCCCCCTCGGTCCTGGCCGAGGACGTGGCCGACTGGTTCGAGCTCGACCGGCCGAGTCCCTACATGCTGCTCGTCGCCGACGTCGTCGAGAGCCGGCGCCGCCGGATGACCGCCGAGGAGGAGGCCCTCTTCGGCATCGACAAGCTCAACGTCCCGCGCTCCGAGATCCCGGCCGTCACCCATGTCGACTACTCGGCGCGGATCCAGACGGTGCACGAGGAGACCAACCCCCGCTACTGGCGGCTGATCCAGGCGTTCAAGCAACGCACCGGCTGCCCGGTCATCGTCAACACCAGCTTCAACGTCCGCGGCGAGCCCATCGTCTGCACACCAGAGGATGCGTTCCGCTGCTTCATGGGCTCCGAGATCGAGATCCTCGTGGTCGGCAATTGCTGGCTGCGCAAGGAAGCGCAGAACCCGGCCCTGAAGCTGGACTACAAGGAAGCCTTCGAGCTCGACTAGCCTTGCCCCGGCGGGCCGCCGCCGCGCCGCCGCGCCGATTGTGAGGCCTGCCGATGACCAGCCTGATCTCGCGACTCCTGTGCCTCGGCCTGGCACTCTATTTTCTCGGCCACGCGGCCTACGGCGCCATGAACTGGGAGGAGTATCTCAGCGCGCGCCCGCATTTCATCCGCTATCTCCTGGCCCCGCTCGGCCTCGCCGCCGGGTTCGCCCTGGCGGCGTTCCTGCTCCGGCGACAGGCGCGCCTCCTGGTCGGGATCCATGCCTCGGCGCTGCTCGTGGCACTCTACATGGTCGAGGCCTACCTGACGGCCAGCTTCTATTTCAGCCGGCCGGCGGCGACCGGGGAAAGCCGGACCGCGACGGACGTCGATCTCGGTTTCACCCCCGCTCGCCTGAACTGGTTCCTGGAGACGAGGACGCTCGCTGACGCGATGCTCGGCCACGTGCCGTTCACCACGATCGAGCTCTGCGCCGTCGACTACGGGCCGGTGCGGATCACCACCGACCGCCACGGCCTGAACAATCCGGACGCCGTCTTCGACCAGCCCGTGCGGGTCGCCGTCGTGGGCGATTCCTTCATCCACGGCTACTGCGTGCCGCCCGGGCAGGACATCGTCTCCCGGGTCCGTGCCCGCGTGCCGGGGACCGTCAACATGGCGGTCACCGGTACCGGACCGCTCTTCCAGCTCGCCCTGGTCGGCCGCCACGTGGCGGCGGTGCAACCCGACCATGTCGTGGCCTGCTTCTACGAGGGCAACGACCTGCGGGACCTGCCGGGCGAGCTGCGCAGCCCGTGGCTCGCGACCGGCCTCGATCCCGGCACCGACTTCGGACCGTCGCCCGCCAAGGCGGAGACGCTCGCCCGGGTCGAGGCGCTCAATCGCCGGCACCGCGCCGGAGAGGCGCTAGACCCGCGGCTGCTGGGCGCGCTGCGCCAGGAGCTGGGTTGGCGCGACCTCGTCAGCAATCCGACCATGCTGCGCAATTTCGCGGCGCTGGGCCTGACCTCCGGCATGCTCGGCATCGGCTACGGCCGGGCGCCCACGCATCTCGAGGAGTACACGGCGATCATGCGCCGCACCCGCGCGATCGTCGACGGCTGGGGCGGGCGGCTGCACCTCTGCTACCTGCCGTCGCGGCAGCGCTTCGGCCTCGTCTCCTCACACTACGCCTTCGATGTGATCCGCGACCGGATCCTCGGCGTCGCGGCCGAGCTCGGCCTTGACGTGGTCGACGTGACCGGGCAGCTCGCCGAGCATCCGGCGCCCCGCTCGCTCTACTCGAGCGACGGCCATTTCAGCATCGAGGGCTCGGCCCTGGCCGCCGAGGTCCTGGCCGACCACCTGGCCGCGCTGCCGCCGACCGACTGAGGCTCGAGGCGACCCGCGACTGGCGCCGCGGCGATGTCGGGCTGTCGCCGACGCCGTGACCCGGCGCGTACCACACGGCCATCCCGGCGCCGACACCGCGCTTTGCGAAGGCCGGCGCTGCGGCTATGACAGCGCCAACGTGCCGTGGAGAACGCCTGGGCGATGCAGACCGTCAACGACATCCGAACGACCTTTCTCGACTATTTCACGAAGCACGGCCACGCGGTCGTGCCGTCGAGCCCGCTCGTGCCGCACAACGACCCGACTCTGCTCTTCACCAATGCCGGCATGGTCCAGTTCAAGAACGTCTTCACCGGGGTCGAGCATCGCGACTACCGCCGTGCCGTCACCTCGCAGAAATGCGTGCGCGCCGGCGGCAAGCACAACGACCTCGACAATGTCGGCTACACCGCCCGGCACCACACCTTCTTCGAGATGTTGGGCAATTTCTCGTTCGGCGACTACTTCAAGGACGTGGCGATCGAGCTCGCCTGGAATCTCATCACCAAGGAATACGGGCTGCCGAAGGACCGGCTCCTGGCCACCGTCTATGCCGAGGACGACGAGGCCTTCGACCTCTGGAAGAAGATCGCGGGCCTGCCCGAGGACCGGATCATCCGCATCGCCACCTCCGACAATTTCTGGGCGATGGGCGACACCGGTCCCTGCGGGCCGTGCTCCGAGATCTTCTTCGACCACGGGCCCGAGGTGGCGGGCGGCCCGCCCGGCAGCCCCGACGAGGACGGCGACCGGTTCATCGAGATCTGGAACCTCGTCTTCATGCAGT
>CAYWSB010000047.1:0-34834 GCA_964460465.1 uncultured Geminicoccaceae bacterium
AGGTAGAACAGATTCCCCTTATCCGCGGCCCTCTTTCAGGGGGCTGAGTCAGAATAGTTTTCATACCCTCTTGGATGAAAACTATCCTTGAAAGGATAGCGCCTTCGCTTTCAGAAAGCCTATCACCAGAATTTTTTCTACTCTTCATTTTCCTATTTTCACAAAACCAAGGAGAAATGGCGGCTATTTACTAACTGCAGCCGCTGAGCGACCGGACCCCCGGGCCAAGGGGGACAGGTCGCATTTTAACCATTCGCCGACCACCGCACACCCAGCCGCAACTCGATCCGCTCCAGCCGCACCTCGATCCCGTCGAGCCGCCGCTCCAGGCCGTCGACCCGCTCCCCGAGCCGCGTCACGTCCTGCCGCAGCTCGACCGCCGTCCGCTCCAGCACGCTCACCGACCGCCCCATGGCGTCCAACGTCTCGCGCATCCGCGCCATCCCGGCGTGCATCTCCTCGAGCAGCGCCACCAGCTCGTCGAGCGTCGTCGCAGCCATCGTTCCTCACCGTCTCACTACTAGTTAGCCTATCCGATTTGCCGTCCCTACGAAACGACGATCGCTGGCGCCGGGCGGTCGCCTGCCGCTATACTCCATCCCAGCGGACCAGCCACGACCCGCCAAAGCCGTTGATGAGCCGCCGATGCATGCCCTTCTCGCCGCCCACCGCGACGCCATCGCCGCCATCTGCCGGCGCTTCGCCGTCAGCCGCCTCGAGGTCTTCGGCTCCGCCGCCCGCGCTTCCGACTTCGACGAGGTGCTGAGCGACATCGACCTCCTCGTCACCTTTGCCGACGGCCACCGCCCCACCCTCGCCGATCTCCTCGACCTCGAGGAAGCCTTGGCCGCCACCCTGGGGCGCCCGGTCGACATCGTCGACCGCGAGGCCATCGAGGCCAGCCGCAACTACATCCGCCGCCGGCACATCCTGGCCGAGGCGGAGCCGATCTATGGCACCGAGGCGGAGCCGGTCGGTGAAGGCCGAGGCGGAGCCGGTCGGTGAAGAATGACGCGGCCCTTCTCCTCGACATCCTCCTGGCCGCGCGCGACGCACGCTCCTTCACCACCCTGCTCGACTGGCCGGCGTTCCGGGCGAGCCGCCTGCATCAGAACGCGGTGATCCGTTCGCTCGAGGTCATCGGCGAGGCCGCTTCCAAGGTCTCACCTGGCTTCCGCGATACCCACCCGACGCTGCCCTGGCGAGAGATGATCGCCATGCGCCACCGCCTGATCCATGGCTACGGCGAGGTGCGCCTCGACATCGTATGGGACGTCGTGCAAGAGCGCTTGCCGCAGCTGATCGACACCCTGGAGCACCTGATCCCACTCGATGACGGCTCAGCCTGATCCACCACCGCAAAGTCCCGGTGGGGCCCGGGGAGGATCATCCTCCCCGGATCTTTCCTAGAACTTCCCGTAGCGCAGATACGCCTCGCGCGGGTCGACGCCTTCGAGGATGGCCTTCCTGACCAGGTTCTCGGTCGCGATCGCCGTCTCGGCGGCATCGAGCACCGCCTCGATCTTGTCCTTCGGCACGATGACGATCCCGTCCCGATCGGCGAGCACGTAGTCGCCCGGCTCGATGGCCACGTCCCCGATCCTGATCGGCACGTCGAAGCCGTCGGGGCGCCAGTAGGCGACGATGTCCCGGGGCGTGTAGTGGGTGAAGCAGACCGGAAAGCCGATCTCGAGGATGAAGTCGACGTCGCGGCAGGCACCGTCGACGATGTAGCCCCTGACCCCGCGGAACTGCAGCGTCTCGGCCGAGAGCTCGCCCATCATCGCCGTGACCGTGTTGTTGGCCTGGCAGACCACGACATGGCCCGGTTTGGCCTCGGCCAGCAGCCCCGTCCATTCGACCAGCGTGGTGTGCGCGTCCGCCGTCTGGTCGACCCGGCCCCTGACCGTCCAGACCGGGCCGGCCAGCTTCCGCTCAGGAAAGAGCGGCCGGATCTCGGGCGGCAGCACGAAGTCCTTCAACCCCATCGCCCGCATCACGTCGTGGATGATGCCGGTGTAGCAGCGCTCCAACCGCGCCGTCAGCTCGTCGCTCATGCCCGCACCTCGCTCACGATGATGATGAATGAAGGATGTGGGGAGGATGATCCTCCCCACGCCCCACCCGTCCTCCGGCCCGAGTTCGGGTGGGTGCAGGGAGGATCATCCTCCCTGCGTCTCTTATCCCGCCGGATCGGGCGTGCGGTAGAGCACCTCGCCCCCCACCTTGATCTCGACATCCAGGAGATACCGGCGGATGCCGTCGGGATCGATCGCCACCCCCAGCCCCGGCGCATCCGGGACGTGCACCTGGCCGTTGGCATCCGGCAGGATCTTGGTCGCACAGAAAGCCTTCGCGACGTCGCAGGTGTGCACCGGGAACTCGCAGATGCGGTGGTCCGCGAGGCCGGCGAAGGGCTGCAGCGACGCCGAGAGCGCCAGGTTCGAGGTGAAGGTGTGGTTGACGTAGGTGACCCCCTTCGCGACCGCGCGCTCGGCCACCCGCTTCGCCGGCCCGATGCCGCCGATCCGGCCGCAGTCGATCTGGATGTAGCCCACCTTGCCGTAGTCGATGGTGTGCCGCGCCATGGCGAGGTTGTGCGCCGCCTCGCCGCCGGCGAGCTTGACCTTGGGGCTCCGGGCCGCGATCGCCGCATAGGCCTCGTACTCCATGCCCGAGACCGGCTCCTCGTACCAGGTGGCCTGCGTGGCCTCCAAGGCCGGCAGCCGGGCTGCCGCCGCGTCCACGTCGGCACCGAAGATCGCACCCGCATCGACCAGCAGGATGCCGTCCGGCCCCAGCCCCTCGCGCGTGGCGTGCAGGTGGTCGACGTCGTCCTGCAACGTCCCCCGCCCGAACGGCCCCCAGCCGCACTTGACCGCCCGGTAGCCCGCCTCGATCTGCGCCCGGCAGGAGGTCAGCGTCTCGTGCGGCGTGTCGCCGAAGAGCTGCGAGGCATAGGGCGTCTTGGGATGCGCCCGGTCATAGCCGAGCAGCTTCCAGACCGGCTCGCCCCGCGCCTTCCCGAGCAGGTCCCAAAGGGCCATCTCCACGCCGGACCAGGTGTGCGCCGCCTGCAGGAGGTCCATGCTGTCCCAGGCGATCACCCGCGCCATGCGGGCGATGTCAGCCGGCCCATCGACCCGCTGCCCGAGCACCGAGGCCGCCACCGGCTTGCACGCCCCGTGCGACTTGGGACAGACGAAGGCCGCGATCGACGGCAGCGGTGCCGCCTCGCACTCCCCCCACCCCTCGAGCCCCCCGGCCCGCACCCGCACGAGCAGCGCATCCTGGCTGCCGTCCCCCGCATCGGTGACGACCGGCATGGCGACATAGAAAAAATCGACGGCTTCGATCTTCAAGGCGGCTTTCCTGGTCTAGAGCTTCGAGGTCTGGACGACGGCATCCTTGCGCTTCTTCACCTCGGGGAGGAGCTCGGTCCCCAGCCCCGGCCCCTGCATCGGCTGGATGTAGCCCTGCTCGATCACCGGCAGTGCTGTCACCAGCTCCTGGTACCAGCCGGTGTAGAACGCCCGGACGCTCTCCTGGATGAGCGCGTTGGGGGCGTTGAGCGAGAGGTGGCAGGAGGCGGTGTAGACGATCGGCCCGGTGCAGTCGTGCGGGGCGATCGGCAGGTGGTGCGCCTCGGCCATCGTCGCCACCTTCTTCGCCTCCGAAAGCCCGCCCACCCAGGCGAGGTCGAGCATGACGACGCCCACCGCCCGCTTGGCCATCAGCTCGCGGAACATCGGCCGGGTGGCGATCGTCTCGCTCGCCGTGATCGGCACCCGGGTCGACGCCGCCAGCTCCGCCAGCGCGTCGAAATTGTTCATCTTGATCGGGTCCTCGAACCAGAACGGCTGGTACGGCTCGAGGGCGGCGAAGATGCGCTTGGCGGCCGGCAGGTTCCACAAGGAGTGCAGCTCGACCATGATGTCCATGGAATCGCCCACGGCATCCCTGATCTTCGCGAACGGCTCGAGCGCGGTCTTCAGCTCCTCCGGCGAGATGTAGCTGCCGTCGGTCCGCTCGGCGGCGAAGTCGAACGGCCAGATCTTCATCCCCGTGATGCCCTGCTCCTGAAGCGAGAGCGCGAGGTCGCCGGCATGGTTGAGGAAGGCGTCGAGGTCCTCGTAGGGACCCTGCTTCGCCTCGAGCCCCCAGTTCTGGGTCATCTGCCCCTTGGTGCCGCGCACGTAGCGGTAGCCGGCGCAGGTGTTGTAGGTCCGCACCCTGTCGCGCGAGAGCCCGCCCAGGAGCTGGTGGACCGGCTGGTTCGTCGCCTTGCCCCAGATGTCCCACAACGCGATGTCGACGGCCGACGCCCCGCGCATCTCCGCCCCGCTGCCGGCGAAGCCCAGATAGTAGTCGTGGATCAGCGTGCGCGAATGCCGGTCGATGGTGAGCGGGCTCTTGCCGAGCAGCCTGGGGGCCACGGTCTCGTGGATGTAGGCGATCACCGCCCTGGGCCCGAAGAAGGTCTCGCCGAGGCCGGTCAGCCCCTGGTCGGTATGGACCTCGACCCAGCAGAGATTGGGGAACTCCTCGAGCCAGATGGTCTCGAAGCCCGTGATCTTCATGTCCGCCTCCCTCCGCGCCCGACGCTGCCCGGGTCTTCTAGAACGCGCGATCGCCGCCGGCCACAGCCTCGTGGCCGGCGGCGTCCTCCCCCGATAGGATGTGGCCCGAGCTGTTCGGGCTCAGGCGGCCTTGGGCGCCGCGCCGAAATAGCTCTTCTTCAGCCCGCGCTGGTTCTCGTAGATCGAGCCCGCATGCTTGGCCTCCGGCAGCGGCAGGCGCACCGGCACGTCGGTGCAGCGCGGCACCACCGGCTCGTTGTCGCCGCACAGCATGAGCGCCTGCCAGGCCTCCCAGCTCTTCGGCTGCTGCGCCCCCAGCAGCGGCCAGGCGTCGGCGGCGCGATACTGGAAGAGCAGCAGCCGGCGCATCTTGTCTGAGGTGTTCAGGGCCGAGCCGTGCGTGGTCCGGGCGTGGTGGATCGAGATGCTGCCGGCCGGGCCGATGCAGGGCCGGGCGGTCTCGAGGTTCAGCCCCGGCGTCTCGGGATCGATCGCACCGCAGAACGTGCCGTCCGAGTGGTGGTCGAAGATCGGCCCCTTGTGGCTGCCGGGGACGCAGAGCAGCGGCCCGTTCTCGATGGCGCAGTCGTCCATCATGACGCCGACGGCGCAGAGGTCGTCGTTGGTGTGCGGGTAGAAGGCCCAGTCCTGGTGCCACTCGACCGCCGCCCCGTAGCCCGCCGCCTTCATGTTGAGCTTGGAGGTGTCGAAGCGGATCGCCGGGTTCACCAGCTGCTGCAGGATCGCCAGGATGTTGGGATGGCGCATGACGCTGTCGTACACCGGGTCCTGGGCGTGCGGGGTCTTGATCCGCCGCACCCTCGGGTCGCTCGGCGAATGGCTGGGCTCGAGATCGTAGACCTCGTTGTGCTCGGTCACCTGCCGCGCGTTCTCGACGAACCGGTCGGTCACCGCGCGCAACGCTTTCACTTCGTCGGGTGAAAGGACATTCTCGACGACGACGAACCCGTCCTGCCGATACGCGTCGATTGTCGCCTGGGGTAGCTGCATGACCTCGAATCTCCCTGCCGTGACGTCTGCTCTCTGGACAAGGTGCCGCAGCCGAATGAAAACGTCAACATTGGTTCGTCGCACGCTCCTCGGCGATCCACGGCGAACGCTGCCGACCGGATGATGGAAACGTTATCATGAGTGCCGTCGGGCTGTCGCCGCCACGCCGCCCCACCATCCGCGACGTCGCCCGGGCCGCGGGCGTCTCCACCGTCACCGTCTCGCGCGTCGTCAACGAGCCGGAGCTCGTCAGGCGGGCGACCCGCGAGCGGGTCGAAGCGGCGATGGCGAGCCTCGGCTACGTCCCCAACGCCGTCGCCCGCTCGATGCGCACCAACCTCACGCGCTGCATCGGCTGCCTCGTCCCCGACCTCGTCAACCACCCGAACGCCGCCATCGCCCAGTATGCCGAGCGCCATCTCGCCGCCGCCGGCTACTCGCTCCTGCTCGCCAGCAGCGACTACGACCCGGCGGCCGAGCACCGCGCCATCCAGGCACTCGTCGCCCAGCGCGTCGACGCGCTCATGCTCTACGTCTCCGACGAGGCCGATCCGGCCGTCGCCGAGACGATCGCCCGGCTGCCGATCCCCTGCCTCGTGCTCGACCGGCGCCTGCCCGGCGAGGCCGACCGGCTGCTCTCCGACCACGCCACCGCCATGCAGGAGGCGGTCCGCTACCTCGCCGGCCTCGGCCACCGGCAGCTGGCGCTCATCGCCTCGACCCTGCGCATCCGCCCGGTCGACGAGCGCATCGCCGGGTTCCTGGCCGCCACCGCCGCCAACGGCCTCGACCCCGCCGCCCAGACGGTGCTGCGCGTGCCGCCGGGCGATCCGGAGCGCCTGCGCGCCGCCCAGGATCTGCTGCGCGCTCCGGCACCGCCGAGCGCGGTGCTCGCCGACGGCAGCCGCCAGGTCCGGGCACTGCTCGCCGCCGCCCGGAGCCAGGGGCTCGCGATCCCGGACGACCTGTCGGTGATCGGCATCGACGCCGCCGACATCGCCAGCGTCACCACGCCGGAGCTCACCACCATCAGCCGCGACTACGCCGAGATCGGCCGGCTCGCCGCCGATCTCCTGCTCGAGCGCCTGGCCGACCCGACGGCACCCCGCCGCCGCCTCGTGCTCGAGAGCACGGTCGTGCTGCGCGGCTCCTGCGCGCCGCCGCGCCGCCCCCCGATCCGGCAACGGCCCGATTGATGTTGACGATTTCATCCCGATCATGCCAAGCCACCGCCATCGACAGAATGCCGCACGCAACCAGAGAGCAGGGAGCACGACCCGATGAAAGCATGGATCACCACGGCAGCCAGCACCGCCATCCTGGCGCTGACCGTCGGCAGCGCCGCCGCCCAGGAGAACTGGCGCGTCCAGACCTCGATGACCGCCGGCGAGAGCTACTACGTCAACATCGAGCAGCACTGGCTGCCCAAGCTCGAGGCCATGACCCAGGGCCGGCTCACCATCGAGCTCGCCCCGGTCGGGTCGGTCGTCCCCTACAACGAGACCATGGACGCCATCGGCATGGGCATCCTCCAGGGTGACCTGACCTCGACCTCCTACTTCACCGGCCGCAACAAGGCCTTCTCGGTCATGGGCGACCTCATCGCCGGCTACGACCGGCCCGAGGAGATCGCGCTGTTCTGCTACCACGGCGGCGGCCGCGAGATGATGCAGGAGCTGTTCGACGAGTTCACCAGCGGCCAGGTCAAGGTCATCGGCTGCGGCACGCCCGCCCGCGAGGCGTTCGTCTCGGCGGTGCCGATCCGTGGCGTCGCCGACCTCGAGGGCAAGAAGATCCGCTCGCCCGAGGGCCTCGCCGCCGAGGTGTTCAGCCGCGCCGGTGCGGCCCCCGTCGGCCTGCCCGCCGCCGAGACCTACACCAGCGTCGACAAGGGCGTGGTCGACGCCGCCGACTTCAGCTCCTACACCATGAACGACAGCGTGGGCTTCCAGCAGATTGCGAAGTACCCGATCTATCCCGGCATCCACTCCATGCCGGTCATCCAGTTCACGGTGAACAAGGCCGCCTACGACGCGCTGAGCGAGGACCTGCAGGTCATCCTCGACGTCTGGTACCAGGCGATGATGCACGATCTGCGCCTCAGGAACGACATCAGCGACCAGCAGCTCGTCGCCCGCGACCGCGCCGACCCCAACATCGAGGTCATCGACTGGCCGCAGGAGGAGCGCGACGCCTTCCGCGCCCTCGCCCGCGACGCCTGGGCCGAGTACGTCGCCGGCGATCCGCTCGCCGAGAAGGCGCTCCAGGCGAACATCGACTTCATGAAGCGCGTCGGCCTGCTCGCCGCCGACTGACCGAGCCAAAGGTTGAGCGCGGCCGGGGCAAGCTGCTCCGGCCGCGCTCGTCATCACGCCGACAGAGCGCCGCTGGTCGGCGACGCCCGCGCCGGGGAGGGCCACCCTTGCAGGTCATCGAGAGCTTCAACATCTGGCTCGGCCGACAGGTCGCCTGGGTCTATCTCCTCGCCATGCTGGTCACCTTCTACGAGGTGCTCGCCCGCTACATCTGGAACGCGCCGACCACCTGGGCCTTCGAGATCACGATCTTCCTTTGCGCCACGGGCTACCTGCTCTCGGGCCCGAGCGTCACCGCCCGCGACCAGCACATCGCGATCACCAGCATCGTCGAGGTCGTCGGGCCCCGCCTGCGCTGGTGGATGCGGCTGCTGGCGCTCCTCGTCGGCCTCTTCTCGATCACCTGCCTGGCTTATGCCGCCTGGTTCTCGGGCATTCACGCGATCCGCATCTGGGAACGCACCGGCACGGCCTACAACGCACCGACCCCGGCCCTGATCAAGCCGATGATCGCGATCGCCAGCATCCTCGTCGGCCTGCAGCTCCTGGTCCAGATCGTCCGCCATTTCCGCACCGACGAGCCCGCGCCCCTGCCCAGCCCCACGGTTCCCCCGACCACCTAGCGCGCCGACCACTCGACCTCCCCGACCATCATCCCCCGACCTCCTGATCGACGGATTCCGGCTTTGGGCATCGAGACCGCAACCATCCTCATCGTCGCCATCATGATCGGCCTGATGCTGCTCGGCGTGCCGCTCGCCTGGACGACAATGGCCCTGGCCGTCGGCTGCACGCTGCTCTGGTTCGGCCCGATGGGCCTGCCGCTGGTGGCGTCCCGGGTCTACGGCTTCGTCAACGAATACGTTCTTGTGGCGGTCCCGCTCTTCGTCTTCATGGCCTGTGTGCTCGAACGATCCGGCGTCGCCAGGGATCTGTTCGATGCCATGCGCCTCTTCGCCGGCCGGCTGCCCGGCGGCGTCGCCGTCCAGACCACGCTGGTGGCCGTCGTCATGGCCGCCATGACCGGCATCATCGGCGGCGAGATTGTGCTCCTCGGCCTCATCGCCCTGCCGCAGATGCTCCGGCTCGGCTACGACCAGAAGCTCGCCATCGGCACGATCTGCGCCGGCGGCTCCTTGGGCACCATGATCCCGCCCTCGATCGTGCTGATCGTCTATGGCCTCACCGCCGGCGTCTCGATCGGCGACCTCTTTCTCGGCGGCGTCTTCCCGGGCCTCCTGCTCGCCTCCTTCTACATCACCTACATCATCGTCCGCTGCACCTTGAACCCGGCCCTGGCGCCGCGGCTGGCCGAGGACGACCTGGCCATGCCGCTGGCCCAGAAGCTCAAGCTGCTGAAAGGCCTGATCCTGCCGATCCTGATCATCATCTGGGTCCTGGGCTCGATCTATGGCGGCATCGCCAGCGTCACCGAGGCGGCCGGCGTCGGCGCCGTGGCCGCCCTCCTGGCCGCTGCCGTGCGCGGCGAGTTCACCTTCGATCTCGTCCTCGACTCGCTCCGGCGGACGATGAACACGGTCGGTGTCATCATCTGGCTGACGCTCGGCGCCAACGCCTTCATCGGCATCTACAACATCATGGGCGGCACCCGCTACCTCTCGAACGCGATCGCCGGCCTGCCGCTCGAGCCCTGGCAGATCATCCTCGTGATGATGCTGATCCTCTTCGTCCTCGGCATGGTCCTCGACTGGATCGGCATCACGCTGCTCACCATGCCGATCTTCGTGCCGGTCGTCGTCAATCTCGGCTACGACCCGGTCTGGTTCGGCATCCTCTTCTGCATGAACATGCAGTGCAGCTTCCTCACCCCGCCCTTCGGACCGGCCGCGTTCTACCTCAAATCGGTGGCCCCGCCCGAGATCTCGCTGCAGACCATCTTCGGCGCGCTCCTGCCGTTCATCGCCATGCAGCTCGTCGCACTCGGCTTCCTCCTCGCCTTCCCGCAGCTCGCCCTCTGGCTGCCCTCGATCGCGCGCGGCTGAGGGTGCCCGGGGCAAAAGCACCGGCGACCATGATCACCGACTGCCACATCAACATCTGGAACGACGCCGACGTCCTGCCCCACTATCGCACCCAGCTCGCCCGCGTGCGCGAGAAGGACATCCCCGTGCGCTCCGACACCGCGGCCATCATCGACGCGATCGAGCCGATCGACCGGGCGATCATCTTCGCCGTCAACTACCCCGAGGCGATCGGCGTCGCCAGCAGCGACGCCACCACGGCCGCCGCCGTCCGCGCGCATCCGGACAAGCTCACCGGCTTCGCCTATGTCGATCCCAGGCGCCCGGACGCCCTCGAGCGGCTGCGGCACGCGCACCGGGAGCTCGGCCTGAAGGGCGTGAAGTACGGGCCGATCTACAACGGCGTGCCGCTCGACGACCCGCGGCTCGACCCGATCTACGCCTACTGCGTGGCCAACGACCTGCCGCTCACCATGCACATGGGCACCACCTACACCCGGGTGTTCGCCGCCGAGCTCGGCCACCCGCTCACCGTCGAGGGCGTGGCGCTGCGCTACCCCGACCTCAAGCTGGTGATGGCCCACATGGGCCATCCCTGGTTCGAGGACTGCATCGCCGTCGTGCGCAAGCAGCCCAACGTCTATGCCGAGATCTCGGCCATCTACTACCGCCGCTGGCAGTTCTACAACGTCATGCTGGCGATCGAGGAATACCAGGTCAGCGACAAGATCTTCTTCGGCAGCGATTTCCCCTTCTCCACCCCCGCCGAGGCGATCACCCTGACCCGCGCCGTCCGCGACCTCGGCGGCGCGGCCGGCCTGCCCGGGGTCAGCGAGGAGACGGTGGAGCGAATCATCCAAAGCGATCCCTTCGCCCACTGGTGGCACCAGAACCCTCTCTGATGAAACCCGCGCCGGCGGCCGGGTCCGCGGCCGCTACCGGGCGGCGAGCTTCTCCCTCGCCACCGCGACGATCCGCTCGGCCGTGATGCCGAACCGCTCGAACAGGACCGGCGCCGGGGCCGAGGCGCCGAAGCCGCTCATGCCGATGAAGACGCCGTCCCGCCCGATATGGCGGTCCCAGCCCTGCCGCACCGCGGCCTCGACCGCGATCGTCACCGGGGTCTCGCCGAGGACGCGCGCCCGGTGGACCTCGTCGGCCGCCTCGAACAGCTCGAGACAGGGCATCGAGACCACGCGCGTGCCGACACCGTCGCGCTCCAGCCGCTCGCGCGCCTGCACGGCGAGGCCGACCTCGGCCCCGGTGGCGAGGATCGTGACCTTGGGCTCGCCCTCCGCCTCGGCCAGCACGTAGGCACCGCGGGCCGAGCGGTTCTCGGCCGCGGCATCGCGACGGACCAGCGGCACCGGCTGGCGGCTGAGCGCGATGATCGAGGGGCCGGTCTCGTGGCGGAGCGCCAGCTCCCAGCATTCGGCCACCTCGACGGCGTCGGCCGGGCGGAACAGCCGGAGATTCGGCACGGCGCGCAGCGCCGCCAGATGCTCGACCGGCTGGTGGGTCGGCCCGTCCTCGCCGAGCCCGATCGAATCGTGGGTCATGACGTGGATCACCCGCTGGCGCATCAGGGCGGCGAGGCGGATCGCCGGCCGGCTGTAGTCGGTGAACGCCATGAAGGTGCCGGCGAACGGGATCAGGCCCTTGTGCAGCGCCATGCCGTTCATGATCGCCGCCATGCCGTGCTCGCGGGCGCCGTAGTGGAGGTAGCCGCCGGCATAGTCCCCGGCAGCGATCGCCCGGCGCTCGGCCGTCTGCGTGTTGTTGGCCGGCGTCAGGTCGCCCGAGCCGCCGATCAGCGCCGGGATCGCCGGCACCAGCCGCTCGAGCACATGCCCCGAGGCGAAGCGGGTGGCCTCGACCCGGTCCTGGGCGACCAGCCAGCGCTTGGCCTCGGCCACGCACTCGGGCAGACCGTCCGGCAGCCCGCCCGCAAGTGCCGCCTCGAAGGCCGCTCGCCGCCGGGGCTCAGCCGCCGCCAACCGCTCTTCCCAGGCGGCACGGGCGCGCCGTCCCACGGCGCCGAATCCCTCCCACGCCGCCTTGATGGCATGGGGAATCGCGAATGGCGGATGGGGCCAGTCCATCGACGCTTTGGCGCCGGCGACCTCCTCGTCGCCCAGCACCCCGGCATGCGCCGAAGCCTTGCCGGCCTTGGTCGGCAGGAACCGGCCGATCACGGTCTTCGCCCGGATCAGCGTCGGACGGTCGGCCTGCCGGGCCCGCAGCAGTGCTGCGGTCACCGCCTCGACATCGTGGCCGTCAATCAGCTCCACCCGCCAGCCATAGGCCTCGAAGCGCTTGGTCGCGTCGTCGCTCAGCGCCAGACCGGCCGGGCCGTCGATGGTGATGTCGTTGTCGTCGTAGAGGACGATCAGCCTGGCCAAGCCGAGATGGCCGGCGAGCGAGCAGGCCTCGTGGCTCACCCCCTCCATCAGGTCGCCGTCGCTGGCCAGCACGTAGGTGTGGTGGTCGACCAGGTCGGCGCCGAAGCGCGTGGCCAGAATCCGCTCGGCCAGGGCCATGCCGACGGCCGTCGCGAGCCCCTGGCCGAGCGGCCCCGTGGTCGTCTCGATGCCGTGCGCCGGCTCGACCTCGGGATGGCCGGCCGCGAGCGAGCCCCACTGCCGGAAGCTCCTCAGCGTCTCGATGCCGAAGCCCGGATAGCCCGTGAGATGCAGCACCGCGTAGAGCAGCATCGAGCCGTGCCCGGCCGAGAGCACGAAACGGTCGCGATCCGGCCACTCGGGTGCGCCGGGATCGAAGACGAGGCTGGTGCCGAACAGGGCCACCGCCGCATCGGCCATCCCCAGCGGCAGCCCGGCGTGACCCGACTGCGCCCGCTCGATCGCATCCATGGTGAGCGCCCGGATCGCGTTGGCGAGCGGCTGCGGCGCAGGGTCCGCGGGCAGGCTGCGGGACATGTCGGTCTCCGGAAGGCGGGTGAGCAGGGGCGCCGGCGGCGGCGCCGTCAGAGGCGGCGGCCGGTCGCCTTGTCGAACAGGTGGACGCGATCCGGCGCGATCAGGATGCCGGCCCGATCGCCGGGCCTCGCCCCGACCCGCTCGACCGAGAGGATGCGCAGGCTGAGGCCGTCGAGATCGGCGTGGAGATGGGTCTCCCAGCCGGCCGGCTCGACCAGGGTGAGGGTCACGGGCTCGCCGGCCTCCGCACTGGCCAGGCTCACATGCTCGGGCCGGATGCCGTAGACGACGCTCTGGCCCGGCTGCGCCCGGCTGTCCGCCGGCAGCGGCAGCAGCACCCCCTCGGACACCTCCACCGCCCGCGGCATGTCCTGCCAATCGGTGGCGACGACCTTGCCGTCGAGCAGGTTCATCGCCGGCGAGCCGAGGAAATCGGCGACGAAGAGGTTCTCCGGCCGGTCGTAGATCTCGAGCGGGGCGCCGACCTGCTCGATCCGCCCGTCATGCATGACCACGACGGTGTCGGCCATGGTCATGGCCTCGATCTGGTCGTGGGTGACGTAGATGGTCGTGGTGGCGAGCCGCTGGTGCAGCGCCTTGATCTCGGCCCGCATCTCGACCCTGAGCTTGGCGTCGAGATTGGAGAGCGGCTCGTCGAACAGGAACACCGCGGGCTCGCGCACCAGGGCCCGGCCCATCGCCACACGCTGCCGCTGGCCGCCGGAGAGCTGCGCCGGCAGCCGCTCGAGCAACGGCGAGAGCTTGAGGATGCCGGCGGCGCCCCTGATCGCGTCCGCGATCCGCTCCATGGGCGTCTTCCGCATCTTCAGGCTGAAGGCGAGGTTCTCGTTGACCGACATGTGCGGGTAGAGGGCGTAGGACTGGAACACCATGGCGATGCCGCGATTGCTCGCATGCACGCGGTTCACGACCTGCCCCGCGATCCTGATGTCGCCGTCGGTGATGCCCTCGAGCCCCGCGGTCATCCGGAGCAGGGTGGACTTGCCGCAGCCCGAAGGCCCGACGAGGACGACGAACGACCCCTCGTCGATCTTGAGGTCGATGCCGTGGAGGACCGGGGTCGAGCCGAAGCGCTTCTTCAACCCGACATATTCGACGTATGCTTCAGCCATGTCCCTGTCTCGCTACTTGACGGCACCCGACACGATGCTCTCGACCACCCGCCGCTCCAGGAGCAGGTAGACCACGAGCAGCGGCAGGACGGTGAGGATCGTGAAGGCGTTGTAGATGGCGTAGTCCTGCACCCCCATGGAATCCTTCAGCATGTAGAGGGCATAGGGCAGCGTGCGCATGCCGGTCTCGGTGACCAGCGCCAGCACGAAGGCGAACTCGTTCCAGCCCTCGCGGATGCAGAGCACCGCCGCCGTCACCACCCCCGGCCAGGCGATCGGCAGGATGACGTAGCGCAGCCGGTTCCACATGTTGGCCCCGTCGATCGTCGCCGACTCCTCGATCTCCTTGGGCACCGCCTTGAAGAAGCCCACCAGGATCCAGGTCGCGAGCGGCACCGCACTCGCGATGTAGGTGATGAACAGCACCCAGTAGGTGTTGATGAGACCCAGATCGGTCATCAGGTCGTTCAACGGCACGATCAGGCTGACCCGCGGGATGATCCGCGGGATCAGGTACATCAAGAGGAGGACGTGGCGGAACGGGAAGAGATACTTGGCGAAGGCGTAGGCGGCGAGGATGCTGATGACGAGCGGCACGATGGTGGCCACCAGCGTCACCAGGATCGAGTTGAACATCCACCGGCCGAAGCCGTCCATGCCCAGGACGATCCAGTAGGCCCGGAGCGACGGGTCGCGCGGCAGGAAGGTGGTCGATTCGTAGATCTCGAGCGGGTCCTTGAGCGAGGCCAGGACGGCCCAGACCAGCGGCACCATGGTCCAGATGACCAGGAAGGCCAGCGGAATGCCGATCAGGATGACCCGGCCGAAGCGGCGCAGCAGCTCGTCCAGGAGCGAGGGCGGCCGGCCGATGGCCGAGACCTCCCGGCGGCCCGCGCCGGACGCCGTGACGGTCGCCATGGTCAGACCTCCCGACCTTGGCGACGATCCGCCAGGATGAAGTAGTAGATGTAGACGAGGCTCAACACCGTGTTGAAGGTCAGCAGCACCACCATCAGCACCGCCCCCTGGCCGAAATCGAGCTGCAGGAAGGCCAGCTGGTACATGTACATCGAGACCACCTCGGTCGCCCGCTGCGGCCCGCCGCCGGTGAGCGCCAGGATGATGTCGAAGGTGCTGAAGCTGATGTACGAGACCCAGATCAGGCTCACGCCCATCATCGGCTTGATCATCGGCACGGTGATCCTGAAGAAGGTCTGCACCGGGCCCGCCCCGTCGATGGTGGCGGCGTCGTAGATGTCCTTGTCGACGGTCTGCAGCCCGCCGAGCAGGATCAGGGTCGCGAACGGCACCATGAACCAGCAATTGGCCAGGACCGAGACGAGGAAGGCGAGGTTGGGATCCCCGAGCCAGGACGGCTGCCCGAGGCCCAGCGCCGAAAGGATCTGGTTCACGAAGCCGCCCGACGTCGTGAAGACGAAGCGGAACATGACAGCCGCGGCGATGCCCGAGACGAAGTAGGGGATCAGGCTCATGCCGCGGAACAGCCGCCTGCCGAAGCCGACGCGATAAAGCGTGAGCGCGAACACCATGGACATCGCCATGCCGAGCACGATGCTCATGATCACGAAGACGAGCGTGCGCCAGAGGGCGGCCTGGAAGCGCGGGTCGGCAAAGACGTCGAGGTAGTTCTGCAGGCCGACATAGGTCTTCATCAGGAACATGTCGGTCTCGTGCAGCGACAGCCAGAAGCCGCCGGCCACCGCATAGCCGAGCACGCCGAGCACGAACAGGAGCCCCGGCACCACCAGCAGATAGGGCACCGTGAACATGCCCGCGTCGGACAGGCGCTCGCGAAGCGTGGCCGGCGTCGAGCCGCGGGCCATTGAGACGCTCATGACGGTGTCAGCTCCATTTGCCGCCCACTCACCGTAGTGCCGCGGACGGGCGCGGGGCCGCAGCCCCGCGCCCAACTCGCTCAGAGACCGGCCGCCGCGTTCAGCTTCTGCTGGTACTCCGCCGCCAGCTCCGCCGCCGGCGTGTTGGGCTCGGCCACCATCCGGTCACGCAGCTCCTGCAGCACGTCGTAGATCTGGATCGCGCGTGTCGGATGCGTCGGCAGGTTGGTCAGGTTGGACGACAACGGCACGATGTCCTGCGCCCAGGGCTTGGCCGCGAGGTACTCCGGGTCGTTGGACACCGCCGTGTTGGTCGTCGGCTGGTAGCGGATGGCCACCTGCTTGGCGATCGCGGGCCTGGCGAGGTATTCCAGCGCCAGCATCGCCGCCTCCTCGTCCTGGTTCGCCATGGTCACGATGTAGGGGAAGGCGAAGCCGGTCTGGACGTGCGGCTCGGTCTGCCCGGGCCGGGTGGCCAGCCGCTCGAAGGCCCACTTGCCCTCGTCGTACGGCATCTGCTCGTGCACCGGGACGTAGATGTGCTCGCCCTCGTTCATCATGCCGGCCCGGCCGCCGATGAAGGCGGCGCGCATCTGGCCCGAGTCCCAGGACGGGATGTCGGGGGAGGCGGCGCCGCTGCGCATCAGCTCCTGGTAGAAGTCGATCCAGGCGATGCCGATCTCGTTGTCGATCTGCGGCACCCCGTCGACCATCTGCCCGCCCATGGCGAGGAACTGCGGCAGCTCCCAGGTCGGGCTGTTGCAGCAGCCGAGCAGCGTGAAGCCGTAGACGTCGCCCGGCAGCTCGCGGATGGCCTTGGCGGCCTCGAGCACCCGGTCGATGGTCTCGAGCGGGTACTCGATCCCGGCCTGATCCAGGAGGTCCCGGCGGTAGGTCAGGTAGATCGACTGCGCGAACAGGGCCACGCCGTACATGTTGCCCTCGAAGTCCTTCGCCCCTTCCCAGGCGAGGTCGGAGAGCTGGCCGTGGGTCTCGGGAAAGCGCTCCTTCCACGCGTCGATCATGTGGGAGAAGTTCTTGACCACCCCACCCTGCGCCAGCTGCGCGACGTCGCGCGCCTGGATCTGCACGATGTCGGGCGCGTTGCCGGAGCGGATCGCCAGGATCAGCTGGGCGTTGACGTCCTCGAGGCGGATGACCTCGAACTCGACCTTGATGTCCGGGTAGTCCGCCATGAAGGTCTGGAACTGGTCCTCGGGAATGAAGTCCTGGCGGCCGAACCAGACCTTGAGGCTGCGGTCCTGCGCCATGGCGGGACCGCTCAGCATGGCGCCCGCGGCCATCCCAAGAAGAAGAGTGGCGCCCAAGAGGCGCCGCGTCAGCATGGACGCGTTTGGCATGTGGCTCGCTCCCTGATCGTGCGGTGGTGCCACGGCGAGAAAAGCTCGGATCGCGCAAAACCGGCGTGCAGGGCCATGCATCCGACCGATGCCAGCCCGTCGCTGCCTCCCTGCCACGTCACCCCTTATCAAGCCGACGGCGCAGCGCTAATCAGAAGGAAAATTGCAGTGCCGTCAAGTTACAGAAATTTTGAATCCCGGAGGCCGGACGATGCCTGACCGCCAGACCACCGAGGCCGCCGGCCCCGCCGGCTACAACGAGCTGCGCGCGCGCATCGTCGCCCGCTACCCGGGCCTGAGCCAGCAGCAGAAGACGATCGCCACCTTCGCCCTGGCCCATCCCGAGACCATGGCCATGGAGACCGCCGAGCAGCTCGCCCGGCGGCTGGCGGTGCAGCCCTCGGCGCTCGTGCGCTTCGCCCACGCCCTCGACTATGACGGCTTTCGCGCGATGAAGCAGCGCTTCAAGGCGCACCTGCTGTTCCGCACGACCGACGCGGGGAGGCGATCCGGCGCGGCCACCGCGAGCGGGGCCGCCGCACCCGACACCGTCGCCCACGCCCTGGTCGAGCGCGGCATCGCCGAGCTGGAGCGCCTGCGCCGGAACCTCGACGGCACCGCCTTCAAGGCCGCGGTCGAGCTCCTGCGCGACGCTCCCCAGCCGTGCGTCACGGCACAGCACCTGGCCTACCCGATGGCCGCGCTGTTCGCCTGGTCGCTGATCCGCCAGGGCCGGCAGTGCCTCATGCTCGACAATACCGGCGGCTACGCCCTGCCGCAGTCGACGCTGCTCCGGCCCGCCGACCTGCTCGTCGCCATCAGCCTCGCCCCCTACCAGCCCTCGGTGGTCCAGGCCGCCCAGGCGCACGCGGAGCGTGGCGGCAAGGTCCTGGCGATCACCGACACCACGCTGAGCCCCCTCGCCCCGCACGCCACCGTCCTGCTCGAGCTCCCCTGTCTCGAGCCCGGCGAAGCCACCCCGCTGACCGCGCTCACCTGCATCATCCAGGCCCTCGCCCTGGCCGCTGCCGGGTAGCCGTCGCGCGGCCACCGCATCAGGCATGAAGGATGTGGGGGAGATGATCTCCCCTCGCCCCCTCGCTACCTGGCGCCAGGGCGACACGACCCGCGCCGCCACCACCCCGAAGGTCCGGTGGGGCCGACGGGGAGGCCAGCCTCCCCGTCCTCTTCCCGCTACCCCGCCAGGGCCGCCTTCTTCTCGAGCCGCCGCTTGTGCAGCACCGGCTCGGTATACCCAGCGGGCAGCTTCGTCCCCTGGAGCACCAGATCGCACGCCGCCTGGAACGCGATCCCGTCGAAGCCCGGCGCCATCGGCGTGTAGGCCGGGTCGCCGGCGTTCTGCCGGTCCACCACCGCCGCCATCTCGCGCATGATCGCCATCACCTCGGCCTCGCTCACCACCCCGTGATGCAGCCAGTTGGCGATGTGCTGCGCCGAGATGCGGCAGGTCGCCCGGTCCTCCATCAAGCCCACGTCGTTGATGTCCGGCACCTTCGAGCAGCCGACCCCCTGGTCGATCCAGCGCACCACGTAGCCGAGAATGCCCTGCGCGTTGTTGGCCACCTCGCGGCGGATCTGCTCCTTCGTCCACTTGCGGTAGCTGGCGATCGGGATGTCGAGCAGCGCATCCACATAGGCCCGCCGGCCGCCCTTCCTGAGGCTCTCCTGGACCTTGAAGACGTCGACCTTGTGGTAGTGCAGCGCGTGCAGCGTCGCCGCCGTCGGGCTCGGCACCCACGCACAGTTCGCCCCGGCCTTGGGATGCTCGATCTTGGCCTCCAGCATCGCCGCCATCTTGTCGGGCATCGCCCACATGCCCTTGCCGATCTGCGCCTTGCCCGAGAGCCCGCATTCGAGGCCGATGTCGACGTTCTGGTTCTCGTAGGCCGTGATCCAGGCCTTGCGCCGGATGAAGTCCTTGCGGCTGAACGGCCCCGCCTCCATCGAGGTGTGGATCTCGTCGCCGGTCCGATCCAGGAACCCGGTGTTGATGAAGGCGCAGCGATGCGTCGCCGCCCGGATGCACTCCTTGAGGTTGACGCTGGTGCGCCGCTCCTCGTCCATGATGCCGAGCTTCACCGTGTGCCGCGGCAGGCCCAGCACCGCCTCGACACGGCTGAAGGTCTCGTCGGCGAACGCCACCTCCTCCGGCCCGTGCATCTTGGGCTTGACCACGTAGACCGAGCCTGTGACCGAGTTCCTGGGCCCGTCCGACTTCTTCAGGTCGTGCAGTGCTATGAGCACCGTCACCATCGCGTCCATCAGCCCCTCGAAGACCTCGGCCCCGTCCCGGTCGAGGATCGCCGGGTTGGTCATCAGGTGGCCGACATTGCGGACCAGCATCAGCGCCCGGCCCTTGACCCGGACCTCGCCGCCATCCGGGCCCGAGTAGACCCGGTCCGGGTTGAGGCTGCGGTCGAGCGCCTTGCCGCCCTTCTCGAAGCTGGCGGAAAGATCGCCCCGCATCAGCCCGAGCCAGTTGCGATAGGCCTGGACCTTGTCCTCGGCATCGACGCAGGCGACCGAATCCTCGCAGTCCATGATCGCCGTGACGGCACTCTCGAGCCGGATGTCGGCGAGGCCGCACTGGTCGCGCGCCCCGATCGGATGCGTGCGGTCGAACACGAGCTCCACGTGCAGCCCGTTGTTGCGCAGGAGCACCGCGTCGGGCGCCCGCGGATGGCCGCGATAGCCCACGAACTTCCCGGGCTCGACGAGCGGCAGCTCGTCGACCAGGAGCCCCTCGCGCCGCACGTGATAGCGCCGCGCATCGGCATGGCTGGTGCCCTGGAGCGGGAACGCCTCGTCGAGGAACACCCGGGCCCGGGCCACCACCCTGGCCCCCCGGCCGCGGTCGTAGCCGCCGGAAGGCGGCGGGCTGCCCATCGCATCGGTGCCGTAGAGCCCGTCATAGAGGCTGCCCCAGCGCGCATTGGCGGCATTCAGGGCATAGCGCGCATTGGTGACCGGCACGACCAGCTGCGGCCCCGGCACCGCCGCGATCTCGGGGTCGACATTCGCCGTCTCGATGGCAAAATCCCCGCCCTCCGGCACCAGGTAGCCGATCTCGGCCAGAAACGCCTTGTAGGCCTCGTGGTCGTGCGGCTGGTTGCGCCGCGCGACGTGCCAGGCGTCGATCCGCGCCTGGAGATCCTCACGCCGCCGCAACAGCGCCGCGTTCCGCGGCCCCAGCTCGTGCACGAGATCCGAGAGCCCCCGCCAGAAAGCCGCCGGCGCCACCCCGGTCCCCGGCAGCGCCTCCTCCTCCAGGAAAGCCGCCAGCCCGGCTGCCACCCGCAGCTCCCCGCGCGCGACCCGCTCGCCCGATCCTCGCTCCATCACATCCCCCCTCGCCCGCAGCGACCGGCCGAAACCGCCCCGCCATCGAAAACACCCGCGCTGTTTAGCCCAGCAAGCGAGCCATGGCGACCCAGGGAGGGCGACTTGAAGCGAGAACGCGGGCCCCCTGCGACCCCGAGGTCGGGCGAAGCGGCCGTGCGCGCCGGGGCGAGCCGGCGCGCGAGCCCGCCGCAGCGCGCGGGCGGGCGCTCAGGGCTCGAAGCGGAAGCCCTCGCCGATCATCTCCGTCGCCGGGATCGCCGGGAGGTCGTCGAACAGCTCGGGATGCTGGTCCATGACCTCGAGGATGAAGCTCGGGTCGATGTGGTCGTTGACGTCGAACGTGCCGTCGATGAAGCCCAGCCGATGCAGCGTGTCGACCGCCGTGTGCAGGGCAGCGAAGTTGATGGCCGAAAGCCGGCGATCGGCCTGCTGGATGTTGTACTGCATCGCCTCCTCGGCGACCGCGGGGTCGAGGCCGGGAATCCACCGGGTGGCGACCTGCGCCGCCTGCTCCGGGTTGGCGCGCATCCACTGGTCGGCCTCGGAAAGGGCGGCCAGGAACGGCACGATGACCTCGCCGTTCTCGGCGACCCAGTCGCGGAGCGCCACGTTGAAGCCGAGATAGGAGATCACGTCGCCGCCGCGGATCACCTGGTAGGCCTCGGGCACGTCCTTGAGCGCCACGATCGGCCAGGGGTCCCAGGACGAGAACGCGTCGATCCCGCCGGCGAGGAGCGCCACGGTCATGTCCGGCGGCGGGGTGTTGACCAGGGTCACGTCGTCGGGCGTGAGCCCCGCCTGCTCCAAGAGCGCCAGGATGTAGAGGTGGTTGATGGTGCCGAACGAGGCCGCGATCCGCTTGCCCGCGAGGGTCGAGAGGTCGTCCGGGTCGATGCCCGAGCCCTCGCGCGCGATCACCGCCATGGTGGTGTCGGAGCCGAGCTGCGCCGGGTTGCCGCTGTAGTTGCCGAGCGCCACGAGGTCCATGCCGCGGATCACGGCACCGATCATCGGCACGCCGACCTGGACGATGTCGCTCTCGCCGGCCTGCAGCGCGTTGAGCGCGTCGACGCCGGTCGGGTAGGGCCGGGCGATGGTGACATCGAGCCCCCACTTCTCGAAGAAGCCCTGCTCCAGCGCGATCGGCAGCCCGACCTGGTCGATGCCGGTGACCATGCCGGCGTTGAGCTGGACGAGGTCGTCCTGTGCCGCCGCGGGAACGGCCACGGCCAGGCAGGCGGCCACCGCCCCTGCGGTCACGAGTTGCTTCAACATCCCCCTTTATCCTCCCTGTTGCAGCGGCTCCACGGACTCGACCCAGAAGGGGCGGGCCAGGCGGTGGAGATTCGCCCGGTTGACGCTGCGCACCTCCACCTGGTTGTCACGGGTCCCCGAGACCCGGCCGAAGCGCTGCAGCTCCTGGACATGGAACCGGTCCGGCACGAAGGCCAGCGTGACGAGCACGTCCACCCGGTTGCGGTCGGTCGGCATGTCCGCGGCGATCTTAAAGGGTGCGGCGAGCCAGAGCCAGCCGTGCCATGCCAGGACGGCGAGCAGCACCAGAAGGATGGTCCGCCCCTTGGCCGAGGCGAGGATGATCTTCAGGAGCTTCACGCCTGCCGCACCAGCTGGAGGACCCGGCCCGAAAGCGCCTTGAAGCCGTCGTCCTCGTTGAGCGCGTCCCACGCCCGCGGCCTGGGCAGGTCGATGTCGATCTCGGCGAGCACATGGCCCCTGGAGAGCACGATCACCCGGTCGGAGAGGAAGACCGCCTCGTTCACGTCGTGGGTGACGAACAGGATCGTCGGCCGGCGCTCCTGCCAGATCCGCGTCAACTCCTCCTGCAGCGTCATCCGCGTCTGCGCGTCCACGCTGGCGAAGGGCTCGTCCATCAACAGCACGTCGGGCTCGTTGGCGAGCGCCCTGACCACCCCGACGCGCTGCTGCATGCCACCCGAGAGCTCGCTCGGGTAGCGCTCGGCCGCGTGGCCGAGGCCCACGAGGTCGAGATACTCCCTGGCGATCCGGTCCCGCTCCGCCCGCGGCACGCCGCGCATCTTGAGGCCGAAGCCCACGTTCGCGAGGACCGTCTTCCAGGGAAACAGCGCGAACGACTGGAACACCACGCCCCGGTCGCGGCCGGGGCCCTTGACCGGCTGGCCACCCACCAGGATCGCGCCCGAGGAGGCCGGGATGAAGCCGGCCACGACGTTGAGCATCGTCGTCTTGCCGCAGCCCGAGGGGCCGACGATCGAGACGAAGCCGCCCTCCGGAACCGCCAGCGACACATCCTCGAGCGCCGTGTGGTGCGCCCCCTCGTAGAGATCGAAATAGGTCTTCGAGAGATGGCGGATCTCGAGGCTCTTCATCGGTTGACGATCCCCCACCGCTCGCCCGTGGCCCGCTCGATGGGGGCGAGGACCCAATTGTCGACGATGTACCAGAGAATCCCGAGGATGATCATGCCGACCACGATCTCGACCACCGAGCCCGCCCGTCGCGCGTCGAACATGAGAAAGCCGATGCCGCTGGTGCCGACGATGATCTCGGCCGCGATCAACGCCCGCCAGCCATAGCCGAGCCCGTTCCTCAAGCCCGTGATGATGTTCGGCAGGGCGCCGGGGACGATCACCTCGACCAGGATGCGCCACCGCGAGGCCCCCAGGCTCTCTGCCGCCCGGATCAAATCGGTCGGCACCGAGCGCACCCCCAGGACCGTGTTCAGCACCACCGGGAAGAGCACGGTGTAGACGATGACGAAGGTCATCGTCGTCAGCCCGAAGCCGAACCAGATGAGCAGGATCGGCAGCCAGGCGATGTCGCCGATCGCCTGGAAGAAGAGCAGGACCGGCCAGAGTGCGGTGTGCGCCTTCCGGCTCAGGCCGACCAGGATGCCGAGCGGAACGCCGATGGCGATGCCGACCGCCGCACCGGCCGCGAGCCGGCCGATGCTGTCGCCGAGATAGGCGGTGAGGATGCCCTTCCGGAGCAGGTCCCAGAACGACTGCGCGACCTCGACGGGGCCGGGGAAGAAGACGCGCGGGAAGACCTCGGCCGCGGCCACCGCCCACCAGAGCGCCACGATCGGGACGAACGGCACCAGCGTCTGGACCACCGGCCAGCGATTGGACCAGCGGACATAGAAGCCGATCGCCTGGTAGAGCCGCTCCATCAGCGCTGCACCAACCCCCAGCGCTCGACCGTCGCCCGCTCCAGCGGCGCCAGGAGCAGCCGGTCGAGCAGGAGCCAGATGACGCCGATGACGATCATGCCCATGACGATCACCTCGGTCCGGTAGAAGTCGCGGGCCAAAAACAGCATGTAGCCGAGCCCCACATTGGTCGCGATCATCTCGGCCGCGATCAGCCCGCGCCAGGCGAAGCCGAGCCCGGTGCGGATGCCGGTCACGATGTTGGGCAAGGCCCCCGGGAGCAGCACCTCGGCGAGCATCCTGAAGCGCCCCGCACCGAGCGAGGCGGCGGCATGGCGGAGCTGCCGCGGGATGGTCGAGACCCCGAGCAGCGTGTTGTAGGTGACGATGAAGAAGACGGCGTTGAAGATGACGAAGGTGATCGCCCCGAAGCCGTAGCCGAACCACAAGGTCGCGATCGGGATCCAGGCGATGCCGGCCAGGACCGAGAAGAAACGCAGGGGCGGCGTGAGGAAGACCGAGACCGCCCGGCTCACCCCCATGGCGATGCCGAGCGGCACCGCCAGCACGATGGCGAGCACCGTGCCGACCGCCACCCGTGCCAGGCTCGCGCCGATATGGCTCCAGAGCGAGCCGTCGGCCATGGCCGCCACCAGCGCCTGCCAGACGGCGGCCACCCCGGGAAACACCCGGGGATCGACCGCGAGCACCGTGACGGCGAGGTGCCAGATCAGGACGAGTGCCAGGAGCGGGGCAACGAAGCCCAGGGCGGCCAAAAGACGACGCTGCGCATGCATGCCGCGAACCCTAGAAGACCCGCGAAAAACCGTCCAGCCGCGTCCGGAGCGCCGACACGCCGGCGCTCGGCCGCGCCAGGCGGAACGAGCGGGGGCCCCCGCGCCCCCTCCGTCTCCTGGCCGGCAGGCCTCAGTCCTTGCTGCCGCTGGCGGCGATCGAGGCCGCGAAGAAGCGCTGGAACACCACCAGCACGAGCATCGGGATGATCGAGACGAAGAAGGCGCCGGCGAAGATCAGGCTGTAGTTGGTCCCGTAGAAGTCGGAGAACTGGGCGATGGCCACCGCCGCCACCTTGTAGTCCGGGGCGGGGGCGATGATCAGCGGCCAGAGATAGGCCTGCCACTGGAAGACGAAGAGGATCAGCCCGGCGCTGATCAGGGCCGGCACCGACAAGGGCACGTAGATCCGCCAGAAGATCCCGAACCAGCCCATGCCGTCGATCATCGCCGCTTCGCGCAGCTCCTTCGGGATGCCCATGAAGAACTGGCGCAGGAGGAAGACGGCGAGGCCGTTGCCGATGCCCGGCAGGATCAGCCCGGTATAGGTGTTCTGCAGCCCGTAGCCGCGCATGATGCCGAACAGCGGCAGGGCGATCGCATCGAACGGGATGAGAAAGCTCACCACCATGACGATGAAGACGGCCTCGCGAAAGCGGAACTGCATGACCGCCAGCGCGAACCCGGCCTTGGCCGAGACGACGAGCCCGACCACCACCGTCACCGCGGTCACGTACATGGTGTTGAAGATCGCCCGCGCGAACGGGCCGGACCAGAGCTCGACCACGTGCGCCAGCGTGACCGTGCGCGGCCAGAGCGTCCACGGGCTCAAGGGCGAGAGAAAGGCGAAGATCTCGGTCTGCGGGCGAAGCGCGCTCACCGTCACCCACCAGAGCGGCAGGAAGAACAAGAGCCCGAGCAGCGCAATGGCCAGCGTCCGCAGCACCAGCTCCCGGCTGCTCATCGGTCCGCGTCCTCGGGCGAGCGCATCATGCGGAACTGGATCAGCACCACCGCCAGGACCACGCTGACCAGGACCACCGTCGCCGCCGCCGCACTCCGGCTGTCGCCGAGCTCGAAGCCCTGGCTGTAGATCTCGTTCATGATCAGGTTGGTGCTGCCCTGCGGCCCGCCCTGGGTCAGGATCTGCACCGGCGCGAAGACGAGGAAGTTGGCCACCGTGTTGGCCACGAGCACGAAGGTCAGCGTCCGGCGCAGCTGCGGCAGGGTCACGTAGCGGAACTGCTGGAAGCGGCCGGCGCCGTCGATCCTGGCCGCCTCGTAGAGCGTCTTCGGGATCTCCTGCAGCCCGGCCAGGAGGAACGTCATCCAGTAGCCGACGCCGATCCAGCTCACGATCAGGATGATCGACGCCAAGGCCTGGTCGGGCGAGGTCAGGAAGCGCTGCGGCTCGAAGCCCATGGCCACGATCAGCGCGTTGACCGGCCCGTCGGGCCTGAGCCCCACCCCCCAGACCACCGCCGACACGCTCTGCGGGATGGCCACGGGCAGGAGGATCATCGTCCGCCAGAGCCCGATCAGCGGCACCGCGACGTTCATCAGGAGGGCCAGCGCCAGCGCGATCGCGATCTGCAGCGGGTTGACGATCAGCGAGTAGACCGCCGTCACCACGAGGCTGTTCAGGAACTGCGGGTCGGTGAAGATGAAGAGATAGTTCTCGAGGCTCGGGCCCTCGCCGCGCGGCGGCCGCAGCGAGAGGTCGATCGCGAAGACGGCCGGCCACAGGCGCAGCAGCACGACCGCGAGCAGGGCGGGCCCCAGAAAGGCCAGGATCACCAGGGGCTGGCGCAGACGATCCACCGGACGGCCCTCGACGACGGGCTGATCACACCAGGAGCGCGGCCACAGGGCCCGCCTCGCGCCGAGCGGCGCCGGCGGACCCCGACCGCGACCCGCCGGTCAAAGACGGGCGAGCAGGCGGGCCAGCCGGCTCTCGGTCTGCTGCAGGACCTCCGCGGCATCGGCCCCGTTGCGGATGTCGCCGAAGGCCCTGTTCATCTCCGTCTCGAACGCGACATAGCCGACGCTGCGCGGCCGGACGACGGCGGTGTTCGCCATCTCGTAGACCATGATGTCGAGCACCGGGCCGATCTTGTCGGTCATCTCGGCGAGCCGCCCCTGGTACTTCTCGAAGCCCGCGGCATTGACCGGGAGAAGGGCGAAATTGACGGTCGTCTGGTAGGAGCCCTCGGCCGTCAGCGTGGCGAACGCGGCGAACTTCCGCGCCCCTTCGAGATTGGCGGCGTGCGGGTTGATGCCGAGCGCCCAGGCCCCCGTCGGCGTGACCGGCTCGCCAGCCGCGAAGTAGGGGATCGGCGCCACCCCGTAGTCGAGACCCTCGATCCGGTTGAAGCGATTGAGCGCCCAGGGACCGCCGATGAAGAACGCCACCTCGCCCCGCTCGAACAGGTCGTCGGTCTGCGCCGGCGTGACGCCCCGCGGTGCGAGCCCGCTCTCGAAGAGATCACCGTACCACGTCGCCACCTCGATCCACTTCTCGCCGGTGAGCGCCGGCTCGAGCAGGTCGTCGCCGGTGAGCCCCGAGCCGGCACCGGCCGATTCGAACAACGGCTGCAACTGGTAGTAGCGGTCGACCTGCTGGAACATCATTCCCCAGGTCGCCCCCGCCGCCTGCGCCGCCCGGGCCATCTCGACGAGCTCTTCCCAGGTCAGCCGGTTCCCGGGCGACGGGTCCGGATGCGCGATCCCGGCCGCATCCAGAAGATCGCGGTTGAAATAGAGCAGCTGGCTCGAGGTCCACATCGGATAGGCCCAGATCGAGCCGTCGTGGCTGACGAGATCGATCTCGACCGGGTTGGGCACCGCCGCCTTGATCGCCGCGGCCTCGTCGTCGAGGTTCAAGAGATAGCCGCGCCGGGCGAAGGCCGGCACCCGTGGCGTGTCGGCCCCGTAGACGTCGATCGAGCTGTCCGCACTGCCGACCCGGCTCTCGACCGCCGTGTTCAGGTCGTTGAACGGCACCGACTGGTGCACCACCCGGTACTCCGGATGCGCCGCCTCGAAGGCCGCGATCACCGGTGCGAACACGTCGTCGTTCTGCGCGGAGAGGAAGTTGATGGTCGTCTGGGCACTCGCCGCATTGACGAGGAGGGCGAGCGAGGCGGCGACACCGAACGTGGCGGCGCCGATGGCGGCATTGCGCATGGCACGAGTACTCCCTGAGGGCTGCTGGTTCCGACTTCTTGGGCGATCGGCGATGGCACAGCTTTGCGGCCGCGATCCCGCGGCTGTCAAGCTGATCCGGGGCCGACCGGCCGGCCCCGACTCGCCGCCCCACGCTCGCCTTTGACAGCGGGCCGGCGCTCGGCCAAACCTGCCGCCGCAAGGCCACGCCGCCGCCACGGCGCAGGCGAACGAACCGCCAGGGAGGACGACCAGGGATGGCGCTCAGCGAGGACGACCGCAAGCGGCTGCTCGAGGCCCCGAAGGGCCGGGTGCGGGTGGTCATGGACACCGACACCTTCAACGAGATCGACGACCAGTTCGCCATCGTGCAGATGATGCTCTCGCCCGGGAAGCTCGACGTCGAGGCCATCTACGCCGCCCCCTTCCTCAACAAGCGCGCCACGAGCCCCGGCCACGGCATGGAGCTCAGCTACGAGGAGATCTTCCGCATCCTCGAGCGCATCGGCGAGAAGCGCGACGACTTCGTCTTCCGCGGTGTCACCGACTATGTCGGCTTCGAGAAGCAGCCGCGCGAGGCCCCGGCCGTCCACCACCTGATCGCCCGGGCCCGCGCCGGCACGCCCGAGAACCCGCTCTACGTCATCGCCATCGGCGCCATCAGCAACGTGGCCTCGGCCCTCCTGCTCGCCCCCGACATCGTCGACCGCACCGTCGTCGTCTGGCTCGGCGGCAACGCGCTGGACTGGCCGCGCTCCTTCCGCCAGAACGCCGAGTTCAACCTCAAGCAGGACGTGGGCGGGGCGCAGGTCCTCTTCGATTGCGGCGTGCCGGTCGTCCTCGTGCCCGCCATGGGGGTCACCTCGCACCTGCACAGCACCGTGCCGGAGATCGAGCGCCACATCGAGCCCAAGGGTGCCATCGGCGCCTTCCTCGCCATGCGCTTCAAGGAGTACAGCACCGACCATGTCGGCTGGTCGAAGCCGATCTGGGACATGGCCGCCGTCGCCTGGCTGCTCGACCCCGACTGGACGCCTTCCTACCTCACCCCCACCCCGATCCTCACCGACGACATCGGCTGGCAGACCGACCCCAGCCGGCACACCATGCGCTACGTCCGCCACGTCGACCGCGACGCCATCCTCAAGGACTTCATCAGCAAGCTCGACACCTTCGCCGCGCGGGGGTGAGGCAAGAGAAGAGCCGGGGGCCCCCGTGCCCCCTCCGGATTTGCCGCCGGCTGGAATCGCGGCGCGCGCCGGCCACCCGAGCGGTGCCACGCCATTGCGGCGGACCGCCCCGAAACGGTAGAGGAGATCGAGCCCGCGGCCGGGCCAGCCGCGGGGCGGTCGATCCCCCGGTGACCCGCCGGGCGGCCATGGCGCCGGGAGCCGGTCATGACCTACGAGCCGAGGGATCCTGCCGGGATCGTGGCCGGTCCGCTGCCGCCCGCACCCGCCGATCCCGTCAAGGCCGAGCCGTTCATCGCCCCGCGCACCATCGCGCGCGGCCTGCTCGTGCTCATGCTGGCCGCCGCCGTCTGGTTCTTCCACGGCTTTTTGGTCCCGGTGCTCGCCGCCATGATCATCGCCTTCGCGACCTGGCCGCTCCACCTCCGCGCCCAGGCCGATCTCGGCATGGGGCGCACCCTCTCGGCGAGCCTCTTCGTGCTCACCATCGTCCTCTTCCTCGTGGCCCCGCTGGTCGTCGCCGCCGTCTACGCCGTCGACGAGCTGCGCCTGCTCGCCGACTGGGCCGCCGCCGCCAACGAGTTCGGCGCCCCGGCCCCCGGCTGGCTGGTGGCGCTGCCCGCCGTCGGCGGCTGGCTCGCCGAGCGCTGGGACCTCCATGTCGGCCAGCCCGGCGCCATCGGCGACCTCGTCGAGCTGGCCAGCGGCGAGACGATCGGCAGCCTCTACCGGGGCGCGCTGACCGTCGGCACCTTCGCCTTCGACCTCGTGCTGGCGCTGCTCTTCATGCTCATCACCCTCTTCGTCCTCTACCGCGACGGCGACCGCGCCGCGGCCCAGCTCGACCGCGTCGGCGAGCACATCCTGCCCGACCGCTGGCAGCGCATCTCCCGCGTCGTCCCCCGCACGATCAGCGCCACCGTCATGGGCATGACCGTGATCGCCGTCGGCGAGGGCATCATCCTCGGCACCGCCTACTGGATCGCCGGCGCCCCCTCGCCCGTCACGCTCGGCATCGCCACCGGCTTCCTCGCCCTGATCCCGGGCGGCGCCCCCCTCGCCATGACCCTCGTCTCGCTCTACCTCGTGCTCAGCGGCAGCCCCATCGCCGGCGTCGGCCTCTTCCTCTGGGGCGCCCTCGAGCTCTTCGTCGTCGACAAGACCATCCGCCCGGCCCTCGTCGGCGGGCCCGTCAAGCTGCCCTTCCTCCCCACCTTCTTCGGCCTCGTCGGCGGCATCAAGACGATGGGCATCGTCGGCCTCTTCGTCGGCCCGGTCCTCATGGCCCTCCTCGTCGGCGTCTGGCGGGAATGGGTCCGCGAGCTCGACGGCACCGCCCACCCGCCCGCCGACGACTAGGCCTGGCCCCGCCACCCGCGGCCGGTCGGGGTGGTCGGGCGCGCCGGGCTGCGCCTTGCGGGCGGCGGGCGGCGGATGCATGATGCCTCTCGGGCGCGGCGCGATCGTGGCGTGCGGAGGCAGGCGGTGGACGAGCGGATCGTCGTGGACGGTTTCTTGCGCGAGCTCGGCCATCGCATCGGTGCCACCCTGGCGCTCGACCCGGACGGCCAGTGCGCCATGACCTACGGCGCCGACCAGGAGCTCGCCGTCACCGTGCCGCCGGGCAGCGGCTCGGTGATCCTCTGGGCGCCCGTGGCCGACTGCCCGGCCGCCGCGCGTGAGGCCTTCCTCGAGCGGGTGCTCAAGCTCGCCCTGCTCGGCATCGAGAACGGCGGCTGCCTGCTCGGCCTCGAGGGCGACGGCCGCCGCATCGTCATGGCCCTCTGCCAGCCGGTCGGCCCCCTCGACGCCCGCGGCTTCGAGAACCTGCTCGCCAACTTCATCGCAACCGCCGGCGAGGCCAGGGCCAGCCTCGCCCAGCCGCCGGACCCGCCATCGCCCGGCGCGGCGCGCGCCACGGCCGAGGCGGGCGCCGCCTGGCAGACCCTGAATCTGCGCGCCTGAGCGCCACGGGAGGGCAGGCATGGCCAGTCCATTGGTGATCGCGACCAACAAGTTCCACGCGGGCCAGCCGCTGAGCCCGCAGCAGAAGAGCCTGCTGGCCGATGCCGGCATCCGCCCGCGCGGCGACAGCGCCCCGCGGCTGGTGCTCGCCGGCTACCGGCCCACCATCGGGGAGCGGCCGTCCCCGGACTCGGTCGACCTGCGCAGGCTCTCCCCCGGGCCGAAGCCGGCCCCCCAGAGTCCGCCCCAGAGCCCGCCCCACACCCAGCTGGCGGGCAACGCCGGTCCGCAGCCCGACACCGGCAAGCCGGCCACCGCAGCACCCAAAACCAAGCTGCCGCCGCGCATGCCGACCGGCGAGCAGCTCGTCGGGAAGATGGGGCGGTCGCCGACCGCGAACGTCACGCTCCTCGACCTCACGCTGCGCGAGATGGGCCGGCACTACAAGGCCGTCCTGCAGGCGGTCGACACCTACCAGGCCGACATCCGGGCCACGCGCTTCGGCTCCGACCCCGCGACCCGGGGCATGCACGCGGCGGGCCTCGCACATCTGCTCGACCAGGTCGACAAGGCGGCCGACGAGCACCTCGCCAAGCACCCCGGCGACCAGGCGATGCGCGACCTCAAGACCCGGGTCGCCACCGAGCGGCAGCTCCTGAAGGACGCGGCCGCGAGCCCGAAGCTCGCCCTCGACCCGCGGCTCGCCCAGGGCCCGGGCCTGAGCTTCCACGAGGCGATCGAGCTGCAGCGCACCGGCAGGCGGCCCGACGACGCGGACCATGGCTCGCTCGACCTCTCCCTCTCGCGCCTGGCCGCGAGCGGCCTGCCCGGCGACCGCGCGGCCGTGCAGGACGCGCTCTCCACCTACCGCAACACCCTGGCGTCGCGGCGCATCGACGGCGATCCGGTCCTGCGCAAGACGGACCGCCTGGAGCTCGAGCGCGCCCTCGACAGGCTGGGCAAGGCGATCGACACGCACCTCCAGGGCCAGCCGCACGACCGCTCGGTGCAGAAGCTGAAGGGCCAGCTCGCGGCCGAGCGGCAGCAGCTCCACGCCGTGGCCAACGACCCGGCCTTCGCGACACCCGGGTTGAACCGGGGCAAGGGCTTGACCTTCCTGCAGGCGATGGAGCTGCAGCGCTTCGGCATCGCGCCCGGCCCCCGGATCACCTTCGACGAGGTCCACACCGACCAGCAGATCAAGAGGAGCAACGAGACCTTCGCCAGCGGCAACCTCAACACGGTGGCAAGGATCGAGTACGCCGACGGCCGGACCATGATCCTCAAGCCCGAGGCGGAGCGCGCCGGCAGCGGCAAGACCGACGGCAAGATGGGCATCCCCACCGACCAGCCGCACTACGGCAACCGCAACATCGCCACCCGCGTCGTCGACGAGTTCCTCGGCACGGGCATGACCACCAATGCCCAGTACGCCATCCACAACGGCCGGCTGCACCTCATCATGGACCAGGCACCGGGGGTGAGCGCCCACAGCAACTCGGTCGACGTCGCGGTGGCCAAGGACGACCCGGCCTACCAGATGCTCCTCCAGAGTGCCGCCGGCTCCAGGAGCGGCCGCCCCGATCCGGCCGACGTCGCGGAGGTCGAGAAGCCCGGCAAGATCAAGGTTTCAGTCCACGCCAACGGCACCTTCGAGCTCACGCGCAAAGCGCATGTCCCCTACGCCATCGACTACCAGAATCCCGACCTCGCGCGCGCCATGTGCAACAAGGAGCTGATCGACTACCTCACCGGCCAGGGCGACCGGCATGCCGGCAACTACTTCATCGACATGGACCGGAGCGGCAGGCTCCTCGGCACGAAGCTGATCGACGACGACTCGTCCTTCGGCCAGTGGGACGACCTGGAGGCGATCTTCAAGGCCAAGCAGCAGGACGCGATCGAGGGCCAAGGCTACAACGGGATCGGCATGCCGCTCCTCTTCGACCGGGCGAGCGTCGACCGGCTGCGGCAGCCGGGCGCCTGGCAGAAGCTCGAGGCCGACCTGAAGGGCCTGCTCGCACCCGCGGAGCTTGCCGCAGCCAAAAAGCGCTTCGACAAGCTGGTCGCCCATCTGGCAGACCCGGCCAGCAGCCGCTTCGTCATCACCGACTGGACCGCCAAGACCCTGCCGCCGGGCGACAGCCTCGAGCGACGCACCCCTGTCCGGTTCCTCCTCGACCATCCCGAGAAGAGCTATCTCGGCCGCGACAACGCGATCCTCCAGCACAAGATCGGCCAGGGCGTGACGCCGGCGCCGCTGCCGGGCTGAGCGGGGCGCCGACCGTGCTGGAGCTCGACCCCCTGGAGGATTTGGCCGCGTTGCGCGGCCGGGAGCTGCTCGTTGCACTCGCGGAGCTCCTGCCGCGCCAGGGCATCCCGGCCCCGCCGGTCCCGCACGAGCTGGTCGATGACCTCGAGGTGCTCGGCCGCTGGCGGTTCGGCACATGCCCGCTCGACCGCCCGCTGCTCGACATCGAGGGCTGGATCGCCCGGGCGGCGACCGCACCGCCCGCCCCCTGGCTGGTCCTCGGCCACGATGGCCAGGGCATCATGGGCCAGGCCGTCCACTACTATCTCCTGGCCGGCCCGCTCGCCGTGCTGCTGCAGGAGCGGCTCGACGCCCTGGCCGACCGGCCGGCCTTCCCGATCCTGGAGGCTGCCTTCGCCACCCTGCCGGGCCTGCTCGACCGGCTCGAGCAGGCCGCAACCCGAGGCCGGATCGCCGCGGGCGAGCGCTGGCTCCTGGTCTGGAGCGACATCGTCCCCGGCCGCTGGGCGCGGCTCCGCCATCCGGGCGACACCCCCGCCTGGCAGGACACCGGCGAGCCGCCCCTCGAGCAGCTCCTCGCGGCCCTCGCCGCAGCGGGCGCGTAGCGGGCTGCTCGGAGCGGGTGGAACGACCCGGCGGGAGTGGCGGCGAGACAGGAAACGAGAGTGCTCGCCGCAGGCGCAGCCGAGCGGCGATCTCCCAGCCATGGTGAAGCTCCCGCTGCGGTCCGAGCCGTCGCGATGCTCGCCGATTCCTTTGCCGGCGCTCGATGGCGCGGGCTCCCCCGAGGCATTCACCGCGACCACCCGCCGGAGCGCGGGTCCACCCGGCTGCTCGGAGCACAAGGGGCGACAATCGTCGCCGACATCGAAGTCGTCCGCCTCCTCGTTTCAATCCACGCCCCCGCGGGGGGGGGGGCGACTTGCCGGGTCGACCCCCTGCCGCGCCTTCGTCTGGTTTCAATCCACGCCCCCGCGGGGGGGGCGACGTGCGATCGATCAGTAGGCCGTTGACCGTCCGGATGTTTCAATCCACGCCCCCGCGGGGGGGGCGACTCGGCACGATCAAGCGCTGCATCGCCGCCAAGGGGTTTCAATCCACGCCCCCGCGGGGGGGG
The DNA here is from genome assembly GCA_964460465.1 of uncultured Geminicoccaceae bacterium. Lineage (GTDB taxonomy): Bacteria > Pseudomonadota > Alphaproteobacteria > Geminicoccales > Geminicoccaceae > SLRI01. The sequence goes on from CAYWSB010000047.1 coordinate 34,195, forward strand.
CGACCGGGCCTGTCCTTCGGGGCCGGGCTCGACCTCACGTTTCAATCCACGCCCCCGCGGGGGGGGCGACTCGCGACCGGCATCGGCCGGCTCAGCGCCTGGTTGTTTCAATCCACGCCCCCGCGGGGGGGCGACAAGTCGCGCCTGGAGGCAAGTCGACGCGCCCCTGGTTTCAATCCACGCCCCCGCGGGGGGGGCGACCGCCAGGGGCGCCACCTCGGCCTGCACGTCAAGGAGTTTCAATCCACGCCCCCGCGGGGGGGGCGACACATGGCGCCGGCTGTCTCCGGTCGCACCAACACGTTTCAATCCACGCCCCCGCGGGGGGGGCGACCCCAGCGCATCCTCCTGCTTGTGGCGCTTGTCCTTGTTTCAATCCACGCCCCCGCGGGGGGGGCGACGGATGCTGCCTTGACGGCCGCGATGCATGAAGGTGGTTTCAATCCACGCCCCCGCGGGGGGGGCGACCGGCCCGTACCACGAGCGCTCCTGGTTGGCGGCGTTTCAATCCACGCCCCCGCGGGGGGGGGCGACACCGGATGGCTCGGCGATCCCAACGGCTTAGCGACGTTTCAATCCACGCCTCCGCGGGGGGGGCGACCTCGATCCAGCACAGCCGCGAATGGTCGCCAAAGTTTCA
>CAYWSB010000048.1:0-28843 GCA_964460465.1 uncultured Geminicoccaceae bacterium
CCTGTTGCAGATGAGAATCGGGAAAAGATTCCGGTCAGCGTGAAAATGCTCTAAGGCGTCTCCGGGGCTGGGCTGACCGGCCGGGCCGCCGGCCACTGCGCCAGCACGGCACCCGTCACCACCAGCAGCCCGCCCACGAGCTGTACCGTCTCGACCCGGCCGCCGATCGCCAGCGCCATCGCCATGACGTAGAACGGCACCAGGTTCTGGTGCATGGCGGCGATCGTCACCCCGATCAGCCGGGCCGCCCGGAGCCAGAGCAGCATCGAGAGGCAGACGGCGACCCCGCCCAGCCAGGCGAGCTGGCCGAGTGAGGCCGGGCCCAGGTCCAGCCGCGTCGGCACCAGGCCGATGGCGGCAGCGAGCATCGCCAGGGGCAGCACCACGGCCGAGCCGGCCAGCATGTTGGCGGCCGACTTGGCGAGGTCGGAAAGGCCGGCCAGCCGGTCCACCGACGCCCGGGAGTACCAGGTCCAGAGCACGACCGAGACCATGGCGAAGAGCTCGCCGCCGCGAAAGGCGACGGTCGCCGAGAAGGCGCCGGTGGCGATCACCCCGCCCAGCACCGCCAGCAGGATGGCCGCGGCGAGGCGCAGGCCGACCCGCTCGCGGCCCTGCAGCACCCCGAGCACCGCCGAGACCAGCGGCACGGCGGTGCCGATGATGGCGACGATGACGAGGTCGGCATGCGCCTGGGCCAGGGTCAAGAGGACCACGCCGGTGCCGAGGCCGAGCCCGCCGATCGGCAGGATCGCCGCCCACGGGGCCGCCGCCAGCTCGCCCGGCCGGCCGAGCAGCAGCACCAGGAGAAGTGCGCAGCCGGCGGCCACGGTGAGCCGCGCCGCCGCCAGCAGCAACGGGTCCCAGGACTGGAGCAGCAGCTCGGTCACGGGGAACACCGTGGCCCAGCAGAGCATCGAGGCGGTGGATGCGAGGTTGCCCTCGACGACGACCCGCCGCGCTGGGCTCACCGGAGGCGCTGCGCGGCGAAGCGCCGGGGCGGCGAGGCCAGCCGGTCCTGGGCCGCGACCAGCACGAGCTCGCGCTCGCCAGCCTGCCAGGTGGCGTCGACCAGCGCGAACATCGCACTCGCCGCCGCCTCCAGCGTCTGCGCCGCGTCGCCGCCGGTGGCCAGCCAGTACGCCAGGGTGAGCGCGGTGAAGGCATCGCCCGTGCCGTTGAGCTGGAGGTCGAGCCTGGGCGTCCAGACCACCCAGGTCCCGGCCGCGGTCTCGGCCAGGATGCCGAGCTCGCCCGTCCGCTCGGCGAGCTCGAGGCTGGTCACCATGACGAGCCTCGGGCCCATCTCCCGGACCAGCCGTGCCGCCGCCAGCACGTCGCCCAGGGTCGAGAGCTCGCGCGCCGCCAGATAGGCCAGCTCGAACTGGTTGGGGGTGATGATCTGCGCCTTCGGCACGGCCTCGTGCTTGAAGAAGGCGGGGATCCCCTCGGCCACGAAGAAGCCGCGGCCGATGTCGCCCATCACCGGGTCGCAGACATAGAGCGCATCCGGGCGGCGGGCCTGCACGCTTGCGACGGTCTCGAGCACCGCCTGGCCCAGCTCGGCATTGCCGAGATAGCCCGAGAGCACCGCCTTGGCCCGGTCGAAGCCGCCTCGTTCTGCCACCCCGGCGAGCACCTCGCGCACGTCCGCCACCGGCATCACCCGGCCGCGCCACGCGCCGTAGCCCGTGTGGTTGCTGAACAGCACGGTGTTGACCGGCCAGACCTCGTGGCCCAGCCGCTGCAGCGGGAACACGGCGGCACTGTTGCCGACATGGCCATAGGCCACGTGGGACTGAATCGAGATGATACCGTCCTGCATCGCTGCACCCTCGTTCGACGTCGGCCCGATCCATGCGCCGGAAAGTGGCCCTTGCCAGCGCCAAGAACGGGGATACCTTCGGGGCCACTTCCGCCAAGGAGACGAGCGATGCTGCGCGATCCGGCCCAATTGCGCCAGAACTACGACGCGGATGCCCTCGACGAGGCCGACCTCGACGCCGATCCGCTGCGCCAGTTCACGCGCTGGTTCGAGGAGGCGCTCTCGGCCGGGCTGATGGAGCCCAACGCCATGGCGCTGGCGACCGTCGACGCCCGTGGCCGGCCCGCCAACCGCATGGTGCTGCTCAAGGGGGTCGACGCCACGGGCTTCGTCTTCTTCACCAACTACGAGAGCCGCAAGGGCCTGGACCTGGCCGCCAATCCCGTGGCGGCGCTGCTCTTCTGGTGGGACAAGCTGCACCGCCAGGTGCGGATCGAGGGCCGGGTTGAGCGCGTCGCCGAGGCCGAATCGGAGGGCTACTTCCAAAGCCGGCCCTATGGCAGCCGGATCGGCGCCGCGGCCTCGCCGCAGAGCCGGCTGATCGGCTCGCGCGCCGAGCTCGAGGCGCGCTTTCGCGAGCTCGAGGCCGCCCACCCGGAGGACGTGCCCCGGCCGCAGCACTGGGGCGGCTTTCGCGTCGTACCCGACCATTTCGAGTTCTGGCAGGGCCGGGAGAGCCGGCTGCATGACCGGCTGGTCTACTGCCCGACAGACCGGGGCTGGCGCATCGAGCGCCTCGCTCCCTGAGCGGCGGCACTCTGGAAGAGAACTAGCGCACCCGCCGCGGCGATTGTGGTAGACACGGTCGGGCCATACAGCGGCAGGGGATTCGAGCATGCGCGAGCGCAAGACGACGAGCCCGTCCGGAGAGCGCCGGAACGTCTTCATCACCGGGGCGAGCCGCGGGATCGGCCACGCCACCGCCGCCTATTTCGTCCGCCAGGGCTGGCGGGCCATCACCTGCTCGCGCGACGTGGTGCCGGCCGAATGCCCGCGTGACGAGCGCCATGCCCACATCACCGCCGACCTGGCGCACACCGCCAACCTTCCCGAGGCCGCCGAGCGGCTCGAGGAAATCCTCGAAGGTGCGCCCATCCACGCGCTGGTCAACAACGCCGGCTACTCGCCCAAGGGCGAGGGCGGCTCGCGGCTCGGCTGCCTCGACGGCGACATGGGTGTCTGGAGCAAGACGTTCGCCATCAACTTCATGGCCCCGGTCTTCTTCAGCCGGGCGATGACGCCCAAGCTCGCCGCGACCAAGGGAACGATCGTCAACATCACCTCGATCGCCGGCCACCGCGTCCACCCGTTCGCCGGCAGCGCCTACGCCACCTCGAAAGCGGCGCTGACCGCGCTCACCCGCGAGCTCGCCGCGGACCTCGCCCATCTCGGCATCCGCGTCAACGCGGTCTGCCCGGGCGAGATCAACACCGCCATCCTCAGCCCCGGCACCGACAAGCTGGTCGAGCGCATCCCGCTCCGGCGCCTCGGCTCGCCGGCCGAGGTCGCCGCGGTGATCTACTACCTGGCCACCGACCAGAGCTCCTACATCACCGGCGCGGAAATCCCGGTGAACGGCGGCCAGGACCTGTTCTGAGCCGGCACGCCCGCCCCTGTCATCAGCCGGCCATGTCGAGCTCGCGCAGATGCTCGTTGAAGGCACTGTCGCAGCTCAGCTTGGCTGCGATCCGGCTCCGCGGCTCGACCACCCGCCAGAACGGTGCCACCTCGTCCACCCGCTTGCCCGCTGCGAGATCGGCCAGCGCTGTCGCGGCCACGACGCGCAGATAGATCGCCGTCGTCACGGGGCAGGTCGCCTGCGCCCCGTGCTGGCGGGCGAGCTCGTTCCGGACCCGCTCGATCGACCGCGTCTCGCCTTTTGGAATCCGTGCCAGATAAGCGGCGAGCACGGCAGGCGAGCCGATGAAGAGCGTCGTGCCAGGCTTCACCCCGGCGAAGGCCGTCGCCAACACCACCGGACGCGGCGGCTTCGCCTCGGCGAAGCGCCGGCGCCAGTCGGTCGGCCGCGTGGTCCGCGTGGTGCCGCTTTTCCCGCCCATCGCAATCTCCCATCCGCCGTCCTTGGCGAGATGTGGACCGGTGCCCCCGGCGGGCACAAGTAGGGGCGATTTTGTCCAGGCATCGAAAGCGCTTAAGCTCTCTGGAGCGTAAATCCAACGGGAGGCCTGGGCCGTGATCCGCGACCCCCTGCTCGAGTCCTTCCAGCTCAAGCACCTGACGCTCAGGAACCGGCTGATGACCACGGCGCACGAGCCGGCCTATGCCGAGGACGGCCTGCCCAAGGACCGTTACCGCCTCTACCACGTCGAGCGGGCGAAGGGCGGCTTGGCCCTGACCATGACCGCGGGCTCGGCCGTGGTCTCGCCCGATTCGCCGCCGGCCTTCGGCAATCTCCTGGCCTTCAAGGACGAGATCGTCCCCTGGCTCCACCGCTTGGCCGACGACTGCCACGGCCACGGCACGGCCGTGATGATCCAGCTCACCCATCTCGGGCGGCGGACCAGCTGGGCGCAGGATCCCTGGCTGCCGGTGCTGGCCGCCTCGCCGGTCCGCGAGCCGGCGCATCGCGCCTTCCCCAAGGCCGCCGAGGACTGGGACCTCGCCCGGATCGCCCGCGACTACGCCGCGGCCGCCCAGCGCATGCAGGCAGCAGGCCTCGACGGCATCGAGGTCGAGGCCTACGGCCACCTGCTCGACGGCTTCTGGTCGCCGGCCACCAACCGCCGCACCGACGAGCACGGCGGCAGCCTCGACAACCGCCTGCGTTTCACCCTGGCCGTGCTCGCCGCGATCCGCGCGGCGGTCGGCCCCGACTTCATCCTGGGCATCCGCATGGTCGTCGACGAGGCCCGGGCCGATGGCCTGTGCCGCGACGCGGGCCAGGAGATCGCCCGGCGCTTGGTGGCCACCGGGCGGGTCGACTTCCTCAACGTCATCCGCGGCCACATCGACACCGACGCCGGGCTGAGCGAGGTGATCCCGCTGCAGGGAACGCGCGCCGCCCCGCATCTCGACTTCGCCGGCGAGGTCCGCGCCGCGCTCGGCATCCCGGTCTTCCACGCCGCCCGGATCAACGACGTCGCCACCGCCCGCCACGCCATCGCCACGGGCAAGCTCGACATGGTCGGGATGACCCGGGCGCATCTCGCCGACCCGCACATCGCCCGGAAGGTGAGGGAGGGGCGGGAGGCCGAGATCCGTCCCTGCGTCGGTGCCACCTACTGCCTCGACCGGCTCTACGAGGGTCGCGAGGCGCTCTGCATCCACAACCCCGCCACCGGGCGCGAGGCGAGCCTGCCGCACGTCGTCGCGCGGACGACGGGCAAGCCGCAGCGGGTCACCATCGTCGGCGCCGGCCCGGCCGGGCTCGAGGCCGCCCGGGTAGCGGGCGAGCGCGGCCACGCCGTCACCCTCTTCGAGGCCGCCCCGGAGCCCGGCGGCCAGATCCGCCTCGCCTGTCGCACGCGCCGCCGCCGCGAGCTCCAGGGCATTGTCGACTGGCGCCTCGATGCCTGCGGCAAGGCCGGCGTCGAGCTGCGCTGCAACACGCTGGCCGACGCGGAGGATGTGCTCGCCACCGACCCGGGCATCGTCGTCATCGCCACGGGCGGCCTGCCGAATACGGCGATCCTCGAGGCCGGCAACGACCTCGTCGTCTCGAGCTGGGACATCCTCGCGGGCGACGTCCAACCCGGCCAGGAGGTCCTGCTGTTCGACGACAACGGTGCCCATCCGGGCCTCCAGGCCGCCGAGCGGATCGCCGAAGCCGGTGCCAGGCTGGAGATCGTTACGCCCGAGCGCTTCTTCGCGCCAGAGGTCGGCGGGCTCAACCACGTGGCCTACGCCCGCTGCTTCCAGCGCCACGACGTGCGGATCACCATCGCCCGGCGGCTCCTGGCCGTGGCCCGCGACGGCAACCGGCTCCGGGCGACCATCGGCAGCGACTACGGCGCCGACCTCGTCCTGACCCGCACGGTCGACCAGGTCGTGGTCGAGCACGGCACAACGCCGCTCGACGACCTCTACCTGGCACTGAAGCCGCACTCTGTGAACCGGGGGGAGGTCGACTACCCGGCCCTCCTCGCCGGCCGGCCGCAAGCGCTGACGACCAATCCCGACGGGACCTTTCGCCTCTACCGCATCGGCGACGCCGTCACCTCGCGCAACATCCACGCCGCCATCCTCGACGCGCTCCGGCTGGCGAAGGATTTTTGAAGCGAGCGTCAGACCTTTTGGATCGGGCCCGGATAGCGGGCGAGGCGGGCGTCCGCGGTCAGGAGCACGATCCCCTCGACCATGGCCTGGGCGACCAGGAGCCGGTCGAACGGGTCCTTGTGGATAAGGGCCAAGCCGTCGACCTCGACGCCATGATCGCTGGTGATCGGCAGCTCTTCATAGTCCTGGGCCAGAAGCTCGCTGCGCACCATTCGGGGATCGGTCGCGAAGCCGGGCCGACCGAGACTGCGCTTGACCGCGATCTCCCAGATGCTTGCCGCGCTGAAGAAGAGCTTGTTCCCTGGGTCGGCCATTAGATCCCTGGCCGTGGGCGGCAGCCGTGCCACCCGGCCGACGGCCCAGAGCAGCAGGTGGGTGTCGGGAAGGAGTCTCATTCCTCGCCGTAGAACATCTTCTCGATTTCTTCCTCGAACATCGTGTCGAAGTCGTCAGGCACGTCGATCTTGCCCTCGAGCCCGCCGAAGCGCCGCGTGGCAACGGCTTCGGGATCATCCAACGGCACCACCTTCACCATGGGCTTGCCGGCCTTGGCGATGATGAAGGGCTTGCCTTTCGCCGCCTGTTCCACGAGGCGCGAGAGATGCGTCTTCGCGTCGTGGATGTTGATCGTCTCCATCCGCCCGCCTCGAGCGAGTAAACTTAGTCCATAAGTCTAGTCCACTCGTCCGGCCGGCGCAAGGCGCACCGGCGACACGGGAAAAACCCCTCCCTAACGTCCCGGGCGACAGCCGGCATTCTGACCGCACCCCGAAGCCCCACGCCCAGGAGGGGAGCGTCAGATGCACCGGAAGCCTCGATCCCGGCCCGCCAGCCGTCCGGCCCTCGCCATCGGCCTGCCCGAGCGCCTGGCCCTCTACGCCTTCGGCGTCGCCTGCCTGATCGCCGCTTTTCTCGAACATCCCGTGCCCATGGCGATCGCCCCATGACCCGCCGCCCAGCCTGCGGCATCGCCCGGCGACTGCCCGCCTTGCCACGCCATCGCCCAGGGAGAGCCCCGATGCCAAGGACCACGGGCGAGCAGCCCGTCGTCTTCCGCCTGCTGCATTCCTCGGGCGACAGCCTCATTGCCGACCGGGGCGAGGCCCTGGCTCGCCTGGCCGACCTGCCGGGCGCGAAGCTGTTCGTCCTCAAGGGTGACGGGCCGGCCACACCGTTCCCGGCCGCCGCCTGAGCCGCCCCGCCGGCGACGCCGCGGCCGGTTGCCGTCCGACGCGATGCGGCCGAAGATGGCGCCGGCCGAGGGCGACCATCGCGGAGGGGCGGGAACGATGCTGGACTGGCTGGTGCTCTTCGACGGGCTCGAGTTCGCGGTGCGCTGGCTGCACGTCATCACGGCGATCGCCTGGATCGGCTCGTCCTTCTACTTCATTGCGCTCGACCTCGGCCTCCGGAAGTCGCCGGCGCTGCCCAGCGGCGTGCACGGCGAGGAATGGCAGGTCCATGGCGGCGGCTTCTACCACATCCAGAAATACAACGTCGCTCCCGACCACCTGCCCGAGCACCTGACCTGGTTCAAGTGGGAGGCCTACTGGACCTGGATCTCGGGCATGACGCTGCTCGTCCTCGTCTACTATTTCGGGGCCGAGATGTATCTGGTCGACCGGGCGGTACTGGACGTGCCGGTGTGGGCGGCGATCCTGATCTCGATCGTCTCGATCGCGCTGGGCTGGGTGATCTACGACCGCCTGTGCAAGTCGTCCGTGGGTCGCGACGACATCCGGCTGATGCTGGTGCTCTTCGCGGTTCTCGTCGTCATGGCCTGGCTCTACACGCAACTCTTCACCGGCCGGGCGGCCTTGCTCCATCTCGGCGCCTTCACCGCCACCATCATGTCGGCCAACGTCGCCATGATCATCATCCCCAACCAACGGAAGGTGGTGGCGACCCTCAAGGCGGGCGGCGCCCCCGATCCCGAGTACGGCCGGGTCGCCAAGCAGCGCTCGACCCACAACAACTACCTGACCCTGCCCGTCCTGTTCCTCATGCTGTCGATCCACTACCCGCTGGTCTTCGCTACGCCGTACAACTGGGTGATCGCCAGCCTCGTCTTCCTGATGGGCGTCACCATCCGCCACTATTTCAATTCGCTGAGCGCCGGCAAGGGGCATGTCTGGTGGACCTGGCCTGCGACGGTGGCGCTGTTCCTCGGTGTCGTCTGGCTCTCGAGCGTCCCGGCCACCCCGTCCGCCGAAGCTGCCGCACTGTCGGCGCGCGAGCAGCGCCTCGCCGCCGCCGCCGGCTTCGAGGAGGTCCACGCCACGGTCCTCGGTCGCTGCTCGATGTGCCATGCGGCCGAGCCCTTTTGGCCCGGCATCGCCGCCGCCCCCAACGGCGTGATCCTCGAGCGCGAGGCCGATACCGCGCGCTGGGCCCGGGAGATCTACCTGCAGGCCGGACGCAGCCACGCCATGCCGCCCGCCAACCTCACCTGGATGGAGCCTGCGGAGCGGCGGCTCATCGTCGAGTGGTACGATGGGGCTCGCGGCGGCTGACGGGTCGCGGGACGTAGCTTATGGAGCACGATGACGGAGCGGCTGCCGGAGGTTCTGGCCGAAGTCGGGACGATCGCCGAGCCGCGAGCGCGCGCCGCGTCACCGTCTTCGGCGCCCTGGCCATGGACACACGGCTCGAAAGCCGTGCCCCGCTCGTGCCGGCCACCTCCAATCCCGTCACCGCCGGCGAGCGACCGGGTGGCGTGGGCCGCAACCTCGCCGTGACGCTGGCCAGCCTCGGTGCCGAGGTCACGCTCGCCAGCCGGATCGGTGCCGATGCCGCGGGCGACGCCCTCGTCGCGTCCCTGGTGGCGGCCGGGATCGCCGCCCACGCCGTCGGCCGCTCGCTGACGCGCCCGACCGCCCGCTACTGGGCGGTGCTCGAGCCGACGGGCGAACTGGCGCTGGGCCTCGCCGACATGGCTGTCCTGGACGAGCTCGAGCCCGTGCACCTGGCGCCGGCGATGGCCGCCCCGGCCGATGCGTGGCTCGTCGACTGCAACCTGCCGGCCGCCTGCCTCGCCCATCTGCTGCAGAGCCCGCACCGGCCGGCCCTGGTCGCCGTCGACACCGTCTCGACCGCCAAGGTGCCGCGCATCGCGGCCCACCTGGCCGGGATCGACCTGCTGTGCACCAATCTCGTCGAGGCAGCCATCCTGGCGGGCGACGGTCCGCCCGAGACTGTCGCCGCCCGCGTTCGGGCGCTGGGCGCCAACCGGGTCGTCATCGGCTGCGGCCCGGCCGGGCTGGTCGCTGCCGATGCGTCGGGGTGCCGCCGGCTCGACGCGCTGCCGATCGCACCCCGCGATGTGACCGGTGCCGGCGACGCGCTCGGGGCCGCCGTGCTCTTTGCCCTCCTCGGCGGTCTCGACCTTTTGGCGGCCGCCCGCATCGGCCGTCTTGCGGCAGCGGCGGCCATCGCCCAGAATGGGTCCACCGCCCATGGTCTTGATTTGTCGGGCTTGCGCGCCTTGGCGCGCCGATTTGACGGGGAAGCCCATGCACAACTTGCTCGTCTTCAGCCCTGAGGTCGCCGCCGCCCGGAAGGCGGGCCGGCCGATCGTGGCGCTCGAGACCACGCTCGTGGCGCACGGCCTGCCGCGGCCGCGCAACCTCGAGACCGCTCGGGCCATGGAGGCCGTGGTGCGCGAGGCGGGTGCGGTGCCCGCGACCATCGCCGTGGCGCACGGCCGAATCCGGATCGGGCTCGACGCCGAGCTGCTCGAGGAGATCGCCACGGCCGAGGCGGTCATGAAGGTCTCGCGGCGCGACATCGCCGCCTGCATCGCCAACGGGCGGCTCGGTGCGACGACGGTGGCCGGCACCATGATCGCCGCCCACCTGGCCGGCATCCGTGTCTTCGCCACGGGCGGCATCGGTGGCGTGCACCGGGGGGCCGAGCGCGACTTCGACGTCTCCGCCGATCTCGAGGAGCTGGCCCGAACACCGGTGGCGGTGGTCTGCAGCGGCGCCAAGTCGATCCTGGACCTGCCGAAGACCCTCGAGGTGCTGGAGACCAAGGGGGTGCCGGTCTGCGGCTGGCGAACCGACGAGTTCCCGGCCTTCTATTGCCGCTCGAGCGGGCTCGCCGTGCCGCTGCGCTGCGACGAGGTGAGCTCGCTCGCCGAAGGTCTGGAGGTCCAGCGCCGACTTGGCTTCCAGGGCGGTGCCTTGATCGTCAACCCGATCGCGGAGGAAGCGGCCCTGCCCGACGAGCTGGTCGAATCGGCGATCCACGAGGCGCTGCAGGTCGCGGCCGATGCCGGGATCGGCGGCAAGGACGTCACCCCGTTCCTCCTCGCCCGGATCGTCGAGCTGACCCGGGGCCGCAGTGTCGACGCCAACGTCGCCCTGGTCCTGAGCAACGCGCGGCTCGCGGCCGAGATCGCCGTCGCCCTGGCCGACCTCCCTTCGGCGGCAGGCGGTCAGATCGCTGCCAAGTAGCCGCCGTCGACGTAGACGATCTGGCCCGTGACGTAGCGCGCCGCGTCCGACGACAGGAACACCGCCGCCCCCACGAGATCGCGCAGGTCGCCGAACCGGCCGGCCGGAATCTTCGCCAGCATCGCCTGCTGCCAGGCCGCGTCGGCATAGAACATCTCGGTCAGCGCCGTGCGGAAATAGCCGGGGCCGATGGCGTTCACCCGGATGCCCAGGGGCGCCCATTCGGTGGCGAGCGCCCGGGTCAGGCCCAGGAGCCCCGACTTCGAGGCGCCGTAGGGGGCCGCGGTGGGCACGCCCACGGCCGCGGTCAGCGAGCAGACGTTGAGGATCGTGCCGCCGCCGTCGCCTGCCTCCCGCATCGCGCGTGCCGCCGCCTGGGCCGTGAAGAACGCGCCCTTGAGGTTGGTGTCCAGGATCCGGTCCCAGAGCGCCTCCTCGACGTCGAGCGAGGCGCAGACCTCCTCCATGCCGGCATTGTTGACCAGGAGGTCGAGACCACCCAGCGCCGCCGCAGCCTCGGCGACGCCGCCACGGATCGCACCGACGGCCGTCGCGTCCATGCCGATCGGCACCGCCCGTCGCCCGTAGGACTCGATCTCGGCAACGACATCGGCGAGCCGGGCCACGTCCCTGGCCGTTACCGCGACGTCTGCGCCGAACCGGGCGAGGCCGATGGCGATGGCCTCGCCGATGCCGCGACTGGCGCCGGTGACCAGCGCCTTGCGGCCGCCCAGCTCGAAAGTGGCATCCTTGGCCTCGATCATGGTATGCTTCCGCTTGATTCCCCGGGCCCGCGCAAGCTGCCGCCGGCCCGCCGCCGAGGCAAGCCTCGGCAGGCGGCGGCCCGGGATAAAGGGGGGGGGAAGCGCCATGCGGCACGAGCTCGAATGGATCGAGCAGCGGGCACTCGCCGATCTCAACCGCGCGCTGGCGGGCAAGGCCGTGAGCCTCGGCCGGGCCAGCCGCAGCCTGGGCGGCGCCTATGTCTCGGCCTTCGCCGGGCTGCCGGCGACCGCCATCACCATCAACCGGACGATCGGCCTCGGCCTCGACGAGCCGGCCGACGAGGCGCAGCTCGACGCGGTGATCGCCACCTATGCCGGGGCCGGCATCAAGCGCTACTTCGTCCACGTCCACCCGGAGGCCCGGCCGGTCGACCTCGCCGACCGGCTCAAGGGCAAAGGCCTCGCCCCGGCCCGGGCCTGGGTCAAGCTCGCCCGCGGCCGCGAGCGGCCGCCGCCGGCCTCTACCCGGCTCGAGGTCCGGCGTGCCGGACCGGCCGACGCCGCGGCCCTCGGCCGGATCGCCGCCGCCGCCTTCGACCTGGGCGAGGCGGGGGAGGCCGTGCTGCGCGCGCTGGTCGGTCGGCCGTGCTGGCATGTCTTCATGACCGCCTACGAGGGCGAGCCCGCCGGCTGCGGCACGCTCTATGTCGAGGACGGCATCGGCTGGCTCGACTGGGGGGCGATGGCCCCGGACTATCGCGGGCTCAACGGCCAGGCCGCGCTCCTGCGCCAGCGGATCATCCACGCCCTCGACCTCGACTGCCGGGTGCTCGCCGCCTGCACCGGCGAGGAGGTGCCGGGCGAGCCGCAGATCGCCTACCGCAACCTCACGCGGCTTGGCTTCGCGCCGGCCTATACCCGTCGCAACCTGGCACCGCCGAAGCTCGCGGGCAGCTGAGCGCTCTGCCGTCGGCCGCCAGGCGACCCACTGGCGAGCTCGGTGGCCAGAGCCGTGCCCCGGCTCTAGGGTGCGCGCCGAGGCGGCAGGGCGGCGAATCGACCGGCCGGCCGCTGGCGCGCGGGCAGAGGTGGTCGAGGTGTCGAACGCAGCCGTCGAGAGTGTCACCCCGGCGACCAGACTGGTTGCCGGACCGCAGCACCGGTCCCGGCCACCCGCGGCAGAGGGCGCGCTGACCCTGCGTCGCGCGCTCGCTCCGGTTCGCCTGACCACCGCCCAGCGCCGGCTGCACCATGCCCGGCAGCAGGAGCGACTGCTGCCGCTCTTCCGGTTCGTCACGCTGCTGGGTGCCTCGACCTATCTGGGGTTCGTGGGCTGGGACTACCTGCTGGGTGGCTGGAAGGGTGTCGTCGCCGCGCTGCCGCTGCGGCTCGTGGTCACCCTGGCGGTCGTCGCGCTCTGGCTCGCCAGCCGCCACCCCCGGGCCGCCGCCTTCTGGCCCGGCATCTGGTCGCTCCTGGTCGTCGTCGTCACGCTGGGCACCGCTGCGGTCATCGGCACGGCCCCGGGAGGCTTCGAGGTCGGCGTCGCGGGGCTTCTCTACGCCGCCGCCGCCAACGTGCTCGTTGCCCCGATCTTCTGGGTCGCCATCCTCAACCACCTTCTCATCGCGGCCGTCGGGCTCGGCGCCTATGTCGGCCTCGGCGCCTCGCCCGCGGCGATCGGCAACGCCGCCTACGTGCTCGTCACGTTCGCCATGCTGTTCGGCCTGGTATCGTACTGGGTGGAGCAGTCGCGCCGCCGCAACTTCCTCCTCGAGCAGGCCCTGCTCGAGGAGCAGGCGCGGCGTGATGCCCTGCTCGAGGCGATGCTGCCGGCGAGCATCGCCGAGCGTCTCAAGGCGGGCGAGAAGCCGATCGCCGATCGGGTCGCGCGCGCGAGCATCGTGTTCGTCGACGTCGTCGGCTACTCGCGCCTCACCCGCGAGCTGCGGCCGGAAGCCCTGGTCGAGCTGCTGCAGCAGGCATTCGCCCTGCTCGACCGCCTCGCCAGGGAGCACGGTCTGACCAAGCTGAAGACCATCGGCGACGCCTACGTGGCCGCCGCCGGCGTCGCCGACGCGGAGGCCGCCGGCGCCGGCGAGGCGGTGGCCTTCGCGGTCGCGGCCGGCCAGGCGCTGCGCGAGCTGGGCGGGCGGCTCGGCCACGATCTCGACGTGCACGCGGGAATCGCGACCGGACCCGTGACCGCCGGCGTGATCGGCGAGCACCGGCCGCAATTCGATGTCTGGGGGCAGACGGTCAACAATGCGAGCCGGCTGCAGGCGGCGGCACCGCCGGGTGCGATCCAGCTCGACGCCGTGACGGCGGCAGCGCTCGGCAGCACCTTCCCGCTCGAGCAGCTGGGCCCCACGGACTATCGTGGCATCGGTGTCATCGACGTCTGGCGCATCGTCGACCGCGGCGAAACGACGAACGGCACCGGTCGCCCGGTGCCGTCCTGATCGAGACGACCGGAGGAGGGCCGGGCTAGGCCGGCTTCAGGTTCTCCGCGGACTTCTTGCCGCGCCGCGGATCGAGCTGCTCCTCGTAGGAAACGCGCTGGCCCTCGTTCAGGCTGCTCATGCCGGCCCGCTCGACGGCCGAGATGTGAACGAAGACGTCTGCACCGCCACTTTCCGGCTGAATGAAGCCGTAGCCCTTGGTGCTGTTGAACCACTTGACGGTGCCGACTGGCATCCTGTTCCTCCGATAGTGCCGGTAACCCCAACTGACGTGCCGGGTGTTTCATTCCGGGAGCATCACCGCTCTGCGGTCATTATGGACGCGGCCGCGGCCGCGACGCAAGGGATGACGCGCAGGCAACGGCTGCCGGCGGCCCGGCCTTGCCCAGGGCGTCAGGCGGCGAGATCGACCACCAGCCGCCCCCTGACCTTGCCGGCCAGGAGCTCGGCCGCCGCCGCCGGCACCGCCTCGAGCCCGATCGTCCGGCTGATCGCCTGCAGGCGCTCGGCCGGCAGGTCCTTGGCCAGCCGGTGCCAGGCGGCCCGGCGCCGCGGCCCCGGCACGTAGACGCTGTCGATGCCGGCCAGCGTCACGCCGCGCAGGATGAAGGGGGCCACCGTCACCGGCAGGTCCATGCCGGCGGCGAGGCCGCAGGCGGCAACGGTGCCGCGATAGCGGGTCGAGGCCAGGAGATTGGCCAGGACATGCGAGCCCACGGCGTCGATCCCGCCGGCCCAGCGCTCCTTCAGGAGGGGCTTCTGCTTGCCGGCGAGCTCCTCGCGCGGGACGATGCCGGCGGCTCCCAGGTCCTTCAGATGCGCCGACTCTTCGGTCCTGCCGGTGAGCGCCCAGACCTCGAAGCCGAGCCGGGCGAGGACCAGGATCGCCACGCTGCCGACCCCGCCCATGGCCCCGGTCACCAGCAGCGGGCCGGAGTCCGGCTTCAGCCCGGCCTCCTCGAGCCGCATGACCGCCAGCATCGCCGTGTAGCCCGCCGTGCCGATCGCCATCGCGTCCGCGAGCGTGTAGGCCGCCGGCAGCGGCACCAGCCAGTCGCCCGGCACCCGGGCGAGCTGCGCCATGCCGCCCAGCCGCGTCTCGCCGATGCCCCAGCCGTTGAGGATCACCTTGTCGCCGGGTCGCCATTCGTGATGGTGGCTCTCGCGCACCGTGCCGGCGAAGTCGATGCCCGGCACCATGGGCCAGACGCGGACGATCGGTGCCTGGCCCCGGATCGCCAGCGCGTCCTTGAAGTTCAGGGTCGAGCAGGCGACATCGACCAGCACGTCGCCCTCGGGCAGCGCCGCCGCGTCGATGTCGCCGATCCGAACGGCCTGGCCTTCGTCCGTCTTGTCGAGCCACAATGCCCTGGCCATCGCTTCCTCCCACCTTGTCCGCCGCAAGGGTAGCCGACCCCACAGACCCTGTCAGCCGCGCTTCGGGCGCACGGCCCGCCGCCGCTTGACGCGGCCGGGGAGGGCCGGCAGATCGAAGCGTGCGCAACCCGAAGCGGGGGGCCAGGGAGGCAGGGACATGACCAGCACCGGATTTCGCACCGCCGCCCATCCGCCGGCATCACCTTATGCCCGCGACCTCGAGCGCAATCCCGCCAACCACGCGCCGCTGACCCCGCTCACCTTCCTCGAGCGGACGGCTGCCGTCTATCCCGACCATCCGGCCGTCGTCCACGGGGCCACCCGGCTGAGCTATGCCGAATTCGACCGCCGCTGCCGCCGGCTCGCGGCCGCGCTCGCGGGCCTCGGCGTGACGCCAGGCCGGACCGTGGCGGTGATGGCCCCCAACATCCCGCCGATGCTCGAGGCGCATTACGGCGTGCCCATGGCGGGTGCGGTGCTCAATGCGCTCAACTACCGGCTCGATGCGGCGTCGATCGCCTTCATCCTCGAGCACGGCGAGGCCGACGTCCTGCTCACCGACACCGAGTTCGCGCCGGTGATCAAGGCGGCCCTCGCCCAGGTGGAGCGGCCGATCACCGTCGTCGACATCGTCGATCCCGAGCATCCCGGCCCGCACGAGCGCCTAGGGACGATCAGCTACGAGGAGCTCCTGGCCGCGGCCGATCCGGCCTTCGAGCCTTATCTTCCGGCCGACGAATGGCAGGCGATCGCGCTCAACTACACCTCCGGCACCACCGGCAACCCCAAGGGCGTGGTCTACCATCACCGCGGGGCGCATCTGAACGCGGTCGGCAACATCCTGGTCTGGGGCATGGGCCACCACCCGGTCTATCTCTGGACCCTGCCGATGTTCCACTGCAACGGCTGGTGCTTCCCCTGGACCATCGTGCTCCAGGCCGGGACCCATGTCTGCCTCAGGAGGGTCGATGCCGCCGGCATCTTCCGCGCCCTGGCCGAGGAGCGAATCACCCATCTTTGCGGTGCGCCCGTCGTCATGGGCATGCTGCTGAACGCCAAAGCGGAGGAGCGCCGCGACTTCCCGCAGGCCGTCAAGATGATGACCGCGGCGAGCGCTCCGCCCGCCGCCGTGCTCGAGAAGATGGAGGCCCTGGGCATCGAGGTGACCCACGTCTACGGCTTGACCGAAGTCTACGGACCCGCCACCGTCTGCGCGTTCCACGAGCACTGGCGCGGGCTCTCGACCGCCGAGCGGGCGGCCAAGCTGGCCCGGCAGGGCGTCCGCTACCCGGTGCTCGAGGGGCTCGACGTCATGGATCCGGCGACGATGACGCCGGTGCCGGCCGACGGCAGCACCATCGGCGAGATCATGATGCGCGGCCACGACGTGATGAAGGGCTATCTCAAGAACCCCGGCGCCACGCAGGCCGCCTTCGCCGGCGGCTGGTTCCACACCGGCGACCTCGCGGTCAAGCACCCCGACGGCTATGTCGAGATCAAGGACCGCTCGAAGGACATCATCATCTCCGGCGGCGAGAACATCTCCTCGATCGAGGTCGAGGGGGCGCTCTACCGCCACCCGGACGTGCTCGAGGCGGCGGTGGTGGCGCGGCCGGACGAGAAGTGGGGCGAGACCGTCTGCGCCTTCGTCACCCTGCGCGACGGGGCCAGGGTCACCGAGGCCGAGATCATCGCCCATTGCAGGAACGAGGTCGCGGGCTTCAAGGTGCCGCGCACGGTGGTCTTCGGCCCCTTGCCGAAGACCTCGACCGGCAAGGTGCAGAAGTTCCAGCTGCGCGCCGCCGCGGCCAGGCTTTGACCGAGAACAGGGGGGAGGGCGTGCCATGGAAGCAGCGCTGAAGACGGATCGTGCCTTGCCGACCGATCACGAGACGGCCGTTCTCGTCGGTCGGGCGTGGCTGCCCGGTGACCCGGGCGGACCGTCGGTGGTGAGCGTGCGCGCCGGGCGGGTCTTCGATCTCTCGCGCCTCGTGCCGACCATGGCCGACCTGATCAACGCCGACGATCCGGTGGCCCTGGCCGGGGACGCGCGCGCGGTCGAGATCGGCGCCGTCGCCGACCTCCTGGCTGCCAGCCATGCCGACCGGTCGGGGCCCGCAGCGGCGCACCTGCTGGCACCCACCGACCTCTCGGCGCACAAGGCGGCCGGCGTCACCTTCGTCAAGAGCATGCTCGAGCGGGTCGTCGAGGAGGCCACCCGCGGTGTGCCGGAGGCGGCGGCGGCGGCCCGGGCCAAGATCGAGGGACTGATCGGCCAGGATCTGGGCGCCGTCGTGCCGGGCTCGCCTGAGGCCAAGAAGCTCAAGGCGCATCTCATCGAGGCCGGCGTCTGGTCGCAGTATCTCGAGGTCGGGATCGGCGAGGACGCCGAGATCTTCACCAAGGCGCAACCGATGAGCGCCGTCGGCACCGGGGCCGAGATCGGCGTCCACCCGCGCTCGGCCTGGAACAACCCCGAGCCCGAGGTGGTGCTGGTGATCGCGGCCTCCGGCCGGATCGTCGGCGCCACGCTCGGCAACGACGTCAACCTGCGCGACTTCGAGGGTCGCAGCGCGCTGCTCCTCGGCAAGGCCAAGGACAACAATGCCTCGTGTGCCCTCGGCCCGTTCATCCGCCTGGTCGACGGCCGGTTCACTCTCAACTCGATCCGTGACCAGGTGGTGGCCCTCAAGGTCCGGGGCACCGACGGCTTCGTCATGGAGGGGGCGAGCTCGATGCGCGAGATCAGCCGCGACATCGAGGACCTGGCGGGCCAGCTCGTCTCGGGCACGCATCAGTACCCGGATGGCGCTGTGCTGTTCTGCGGCACCATGTTCGCGCCGGTCGAGGACCGGGGCGAGAAGGGGCACGGCTTCACCCACAAGCTCGGTGACGTGGTCGAGATCGCCACGCCGGCGCTCGGCACGCTCGTCAACCGCGTCAACCACGCCGACAAGGTGCCACGTTGGACCTTCGGCGCCCGGCATCTCCTGGCCAACCTGAGGGCTCGCGGCCTGCTCTGAGGCGGCCCGCGAGACCGACGACCGAAGCTCTGGGACTCGCAGCCCTCGACACGGAGAGCGTGTGCCTCCACCAGGAGAAAGGATCAGCTCCGCCCAGGCTCGACGCATCGCGCTCGGCGCGCAAGGGTTCGGGGCGGACCGACCGACATCGGTCCATCAGGGCCATCTGCGCCGGACAGTCGAGCGGGTCGGGCTGCACCAGATCGACAGCGTCAATGTCCTGACGCGGGCGCACTACCTGCCGGCCTTCTCGCGGCTCGGGGCCTACGAGACGGCGCTGATCGACCGTGCCGCGTGGGGTCGCAGGGGCGAGCGGCGGCTCTTCGAGTACTGGGCGCACGAAGCCTCGCTGCTGCCGCTGGCCACTCATCCCTTCCTGCGGTGGCGCATGGCACGGGCCGATCGGGGCGAGGCCGGCTATGCGGGCATGCGCGTCTTCGCCCGGCAGCGCCGCGCCGAGGCGATGGCGGTACTCGAGCGCATCCGGCAGGAGGGACCACTCGCCGCCTCCGATTTCGAGGCGAGCCGCTCGGGCTGGTGGGCGTGGAGCGACTCCAAGCGCATTCTCGAATGGCTCTTCTATGCCGGCCACATCACCACCGCCACGCGACGGCGCAGCTTCGAGCGCGTCTACGACCTGACCGAGCGTGTCATCCCGGAACGCATCCTGGCGTTGCCGACGCCGTCGGAGGCGGACGCGCATCGCCATCTGATCGAGCGATCGGCGCGTGCACTCGGCATCGCCACGCTGGGCGAGCTGCGCGACTACTTCCGGCTCGGGCCGCAGGAGGCGAAGGCCGCCGTCGCGACGCTGGTCGAGGACGGCATACTGGTCCAGGCGACGGTGCCGGGTTGGCCGCCGGCCTTTCTCCATCGCGAGGCCCGCCGCCCGCGCCGGATCGAGGCACGGGCGCTCCTCGCACCCTTCGACCCGCTCATCTGGGAGCGTGCCCGCACCGAACGCCTGTTCGGCTTGCGCTACCGCATCGAAATCTACGTGCCGGCCGAAAAGCGGCTTCACGGCTACTATGTCCTGCCGTTCCTCCTCGGCGAGCGCCTCGTGGCTCGCGTCGATCTGAAGGCTGATCGCCAGGCCTCGCGGCTGCTCGTGCATGCCGTGCATCACGAGCCGGCTGCACCGGCAGAGACCGAGGAGGCGCTCCGCGAGGAATTGGCGACGCTCGCCCAATGGCTCGGGCTGTCGGCCATTTCCGTGGGTCAGGATTTTGCCGGTCTGCACCGGCGCGCCGCATGGCGTTGCGAAGACCAGGGCGCACCGAACGAACCTGCCGCCGTCGAGTCCGACGATCGGCAACGAAGTCGGGGAGGCGGCACGGCGTTGCCGCCGGAGGACCGAGCTCGGCGAGCCGGACCCCCCTGCCGGCACGATCCTTCCGCGTCGGATCGATGACTTGCCGGATGCCGGGCGAGGCACGCGAACAGGCGCGAAGAGCCATCTCGGCGCACGATCGGTGCGCGGCGGCCCCGTCAGTCGGGTGAACCACGCCCACCGGTCGCGCCCCTGGTCCTTCGGCGCGCGGCATGTGTTGGCCAGTCTCGGGGTGCACGGGCTGCCTTGAGGCGGCGCGCCGAGCCGCGTCGGCAGGGACGGCGTCGCGAGTGGCGGGGGCGGCCGTCTTTCGCTACACCTGCCGGATGGAATCCGAACGCGCCATCCGCCGTCTCGCCGCCATCATGGTCGCGGATGTGGTCGGTTATTCCCGGCTCATGGCCGAGGACGAGGTCGGCGCGCTGGCGGCGCTGAACCAACATCGCGAGGCCGACTTCAACCCCGCCGTCGCCCGATACGGCGGCCGGATCGTCAAGCTGATGGGGGACGGGACGCTGGTCGCCTTCAGCAGCGTCGTCGACGCCGTCGACTGTGCCGTGGCCCTGCAGAAGGCTGCGGCAGCAGCAGGCGGCGGCCCGGCGGTGACCTTGCGCATCGGCGTCAATCTCGGCGACATCATCATCCAGGGCGACGACATCTACGGCGACGGCGTCAACATCGCGGCACGGCTCGAGCCGCTGGCGAAGCCGGGCGGCGTCTGCATCTCCTCGGTCGTCCACGAGAGCTACCGCGGCCGGTCCGACACGGTGTTCCAGAGCGGCGGCGCAGTTTCCGTCAAGAACATCGCCCGGCCGATCGAGGTCTGGCGATGGCACCCCGCGGATGCCCCGGGACCCGACGCGCCCACACGTCCCGTCACCGGGGCGCCGACCGCCGATCGGCGGCCGCAGGGCCCGTCGATCGCGGTGCTGCCCTTCGACAACAGGTCGGGCGACGCCGAGCAGGAGTACTTCTCCGACGGCATCAGCGAGGACATCATCACCGATCTGAGCAAGGTGCCGGGTCTGCTGGTCATCGCCCGCAACTCGAGCTTCGCCTACAAGGGCAAATCCGTCGATCTGCGCGTGATCGGCCGCGACCTGGGCGTCGGTCATGTGCTCGAGGGCAGCGTGCGGCGCGCCGGCGAGCGGGTGCGCATCACCGCCCAGTTGATCGATGTGACGACCGGCGGGCATCTCTGGGCCGATCGCTACGACCGCGAGCTCACCGATGTCTTCGCCGTCCAGGACGAGGTCACGCTCAAGATCGTCGAGGCACTCAAGATCAGATTGTCCCCCGCCGAGAAGGCCAGCATCGCCGGCATCGGCACGACGAACCTGGAGGCGCACGACAGCTTCTTGCGCATGCGCACGCTGATGTTCTCGCCGGGGCTGACGCCGGCCCTCTGGCAGCGTGGCATCGCCCTCGGCCTGCGCGCCATCGCGCTCGATCCGGGCTACATCCAGGCCCGTGCGCTGACCTCCATCTTCCATTGGCTGGACTTCCACAACCATTGGTCGGGCGACGCACCCGAGTTGGTTGCCGACAAGGCCAAGGCACTCGCCGACAGCGCCATCGACCTCGATCCGGACGACCCTCTCGCCAATCATGCGGTCGCCGTCGCCGCCCGGTGGATGGGCGACTACGACCTGGCTGCCTCGTCCATCGACAAGACGCTCGCGAAGAATCAGGACTACGCCTTGGGCCTGTTCACGCGCAGCGAGATCGCGCTGGCCGCCGGGCGCCATCAGGACGCCATCACGGATCTCGAGCACGCGATCCGCATCGATCCCGCCTGGTGCCATCAGTATCTCCAGAACCTCGGCATGGCACACCTGCTGCTCGGCAATTTCGAGACGGCGGCGCTGGTCCTGCGCGAGCGCCTGCTCCTGGCCAGGGACTCCGACATCGGTCGGGCCTGGCTCGCCTCGGCGCTGGGTCATCTGGGTGAGATCGCCGCTGCGCGCCAGGCATGGGCTGAGCTGCTGGCGATCAATCCGTCCTTCGCGATCGAGCCCCGGCTGGCACGCCAGCGATTCGCGCGGCCGGCCGACCCCGAGCGGGTGATGGCCGGGCTCGCCCGGGCCGGATTGCCCGCTCGTCCCTAGCCGCTCCAGGGCAGCCGTTTTTGGGCGTGTTGTGGCGGCAAGGTACGCTACAGTTGGGCCATGGAACGCGACCGGCCGGCCTTCGTCTGTCACGAGTGCGGCACGCTGCACGGCGTACGGCGGCTGCCGTCGGGTGTGACCGCGACCTGCCGGACCTGCGGCGTACCGCTCTATCGGCAACGCAAGGACAGCGTCGTTCGCGCCCTGGCGCTGACGATCGCCGCCCTGATCCTCTTCATGGTGGCGCACGCCTTTCCCTTCCTGACCTTCTCGATGGAAGGCAACGCCACCACGGCGACGATCCTCGGCAGTGCCCTCGCGCTTTACCGCGACGGCGTCTGGCCGTTGGCGGCCGTGGTCTTCGCCATGGCGAGCCTGTTCCCGCTGCTCAAGCTCCTGCTCAATCTCTACGTCCTCGTCCCCCTGGCGACCGGCCGTGCCGCCCCCGGCACGCACCGGACGTTCGCGCTGGCCGCCCGCCTGCGCAACTGGGCGATGACCGAGGTCTATCTCTTGGGCGTGCTCGTCGCCTATGTGAAGCTGAGCGAGCTCGCGACCTTGACCGTCGGCCCGGCGCTGTGGGCCTTCGGCGCCCTGATCGTCTGCATGGCGGCCGCCGACAACGTGCTCGATCCGCGCGCCGTCTGGTGGCGGATCGCGCCGCAGAACCGGGTCGGCGCCCTCCTGGCGAAGGGCCGGCCCCTGGCCGCCTGCCACGTCTGCGCCCAGGTCGTGCCGCTGCCGGCTGGGACGCACGGCGGCGGCTGTCCGCGCTGCGGGGCGGCGCTGCATCACCGCAAGCCCGACGCGCTGGCACGCACCTGGGCGCTCTGCCTTGCCGCCGCCATCCTCTACGTCCCGGCGAACGTCCTGCCGGTGATGACCGTCACCAGCTTCGGGCGTGGCGAGAGCGACACCATCGTCTCCGGCGTCGTCACCCTGATCGAGGCCGGGATGTGGCCGGTGGCGGCGCTGGTGTTCTTCGCCAGCATCACCGTGCCGGTCTTGAAGCTCATCGGCCTCTTCTACCTCCTCTTGTCGGTGCAGCTCGGCTGGCATGCGAGGCCGCGCGAGCGCACGCAGCTCTACCGGGTCATCGAGCAGGTCGGCCGCTGGTCGATGATCGACATCTTCATGATCGCCATCCTCGCCGTCCTGGTCGACCTCGGCGAGATCGCGCGGATCGAGCCGGGTGCCGGCGCCCTGGCGTTTGCCGGCGTGGTCATCCTGACCATGCTGGCCTCCGCGAGCTTCGAGCCGCGCCTGATCTGGGACAACGAGAGGAACCGTCGTGGCGCGCTCCGATCCGCCGCCGCCTAGGGCCGTGGCCGACCCGGCGCCGGCGGAGGCCCTGGCCGAGCCCGTGCTGCGCAAGAGCCGGGGCTTCTCGCTCGTCTGGCTGGTGCCGCTGGTGGCTGCCGGCATCGGCATCTGGCTCGCGGTCGCCACCATCGCCGGCAAGGGGCCGACGATCGAGGTGGCGTTCGTCACCGCCGGCGGTCTCGAGGCGGGCAAGACCCAGGTCAAGTTCCGCGACGTCACGGTGGGGCTCGTCGAGGACGTTCGCGTTGCCCCGGATCTCTCGGGGGTCATCGTCAGGGCCTCGATGTCGAAGAGCTTCGAGCCGCATCTCAACGAGGCGACGCGCTTTTGGGTCGTCCGGCCCCGGGTCGGCGCTGGTGGTGTGAGCGGTCTCGATACGCTGCTGTCCGGCGCCTATGTCGAGGTCGACCCGGGCGCCGGCGACGAGCGGCGCAGCTTCGTCGGCCTCGAGGAGGCGCCACTGATCCGTTCGGATGCCGCCGGCACCGAGTACGTCCTGATCGCCGAGACCCTGGGCTCGGCGGCGCGCGGGGCGCCGGTCTTCTTCCGCGGCCTCGAGGTCGGCCAGGTGCTGGGCTACCATCTGACCGAGGACGGCCTGCGCTTCGAGATGCCGATCTTCGTCAACGCGCCGCACGACCGGCTGGTGAACGTGGGCAGCAATTTCTGGGACGTCAGCGGCATCAGTGTCGAGGCCGGCGTCGACGGCGTGGCGGTTCGCACGGCCGGTCTCCAGGCGCTCCTGATCGGCGGCATCGAGTTCGATTCGCCGGGCGGCAGCGCGGCCGAGCAGGCCGCCGCCGGCAGCACGTTCGCGCTCTTTCGCGATCGCGAGAGCATCGGCGAGCAGCGGATCACCGAACGGGTGCCGTTCGTCGTGGACTTCGACAGCTCGACCCGGGGCCTGCGTCCCGGTGCTCCCGTCGAGTTTCGTGGCATCCGCCTGGGCTCGGTCGCCGATGTCGGGCTGAAGAGCGACTTGGCCGCCGGCGACGCCTCGATCCGTGTCCAGATCAACCTCGAGCCACAACGGGTCGATGGCCTGCCGACCGGCCTGTCGATCGAGGAGGATTACGCGCGGATCGACGCCTATGTGCAGAACGGTCTGAGGGCGCAGCTGCAGACCGGCAACCTGCTGACCGGCGAGCTCTTCATCGACCTCGATTTTCGCACCGACGTGCCCGCGGATGGGCTGGACCGCAGTGGCCCGGTGCCGCGGATCCCCTCGGTGCCCACGGACCTGCAGGCGATCACCGCCTCGGTGACCGGCATCCTCACCCGCCTGGCGGAGCTGCCGCTCGAGGACATCGTCGACAATATCGAGCACATGACGGGTACCCTCGACAGCCTGCTCTCCGACCCGGAGATCGCGGCGGGGGTGACCGACCTCGCCACCGCCGGGAGCGACCTCAGGCGGCTGATCGCCGAGCTCGACCGAGCCGCCGTGCCGATGCTGCGGTCGGCCGAGGCGACGATCCGCAGCCTGGAGGGGGCGGCGCAGGCGGCGCGACAGACCCTGCAATCGGCGGATTCCCTGATCGGCCAGGAATCCAGCCTGCGCTTCCAGCTCGAGCGGAGCCTGCAGGAGCTGACGGCGGCGGCGCGGTCGATCCGCGAGTTCGCCGCCGCCCTGGAACGGGATCCGGGGGCCATCATTCGCGGCCGAAGGGAGTTCTAGCGATGCAGCGGCGAAGCGTCCTGGCCTTGCTGGCCGTTCCCGCGGTGGTCGCCGGCTGCGTGCCGGCGCAGCCCGTGAGGTTCTTCGCCCTGACACCGCTCGAGGCGTCGGCCGGCGCGGGGGACAGCGAGCTCGCGATCGGCGTGCTGCCGATCGCCCTGGCCGCGTATCTCGACCGCTCGGGGATCGTGATGCGGACACGTCCGAACGAGCTGGTGGTGTCGTCGCTGCACAACTGGATCGAGCCGCTGGACACGCAGGCCCGGCGGGTCGTGGTGCGCAATCTCGGTCAGCTGCTCGGCACCGACCGCGTCTTCGTGCTGCCCGAGCAGCGGCTGATGGCCCTCGACTATGTCGTCGAGATCGCGATCGAGCGGTTCGAGATCGCCACCGTGCCGGGGCTGCCGCTCGCGGCGAGCGCGTCGGCCGCAGGCGAGGGTGCCGCCGGGGCAGAGGAGGCGATCCTCGAGGGGCGCTGGACGCTGCTCGCCGGCGACGAGCGCCGGGTGTTGCGAACCGCGCCGGCACGGCTGGTCGTGCCGGTCGCTCCACCGGCCGCCTTCGAGGATCGCGTGGCAGCGATGAGCGAGGCGCTCGGCCGCCTGAGCCGGACGATCGCCACCGAGCTGGCGGCGCGGCCATCCTGACTGCCGTCGCCCGCTGCGGCCGGCCGACGGACCCGACCGACTTATGTATGCATTCGCCTGTTGCAAGCACCGTCGCGTGCCAGCCCGGGACCGGGGCGCCGACCGGACCGGGTGCTCAGGTCGGGAGCCCGCCCACGGCGAGGGCCCGATCGGCGGGGAGCGGATGTCGCGGTGCTGCCACCGCGGCACGGTCTCGGCGATTGCTGTTGGATGTGGCGCGCCGCCTGGGCGCCGGGCAAGGGGCTCAGGAGCGTCCGTTCGTCCGATCGACGCGGGCCGCGAACCAGGCGCCATAACCGTCGAGATAGTGCGCAGCGGGCCCGCGGAAGGGGCGCAGAAAGAGTTCGAAACGCTGCGGCAGTGCGTCGCCCGGCGGCCCTGCGTCGAGTGCGGCAAGCGGCGGCCGGAGCGGGCCGGCGCCGTGGTGGCGACCGTTGATGGCGGCTGCCGCGCCGGCTCGGCGGGACGGCTCAAACGAGCGTGCACCCTCGACGTGGCGGCAAGTTGGAGCGGGCAATGCGTCGGGCGCCCGGTCGAGGTCCTGCTCGCTCCCAGGTTGACCGTCCGGCCGCGGGCCGAGCGTGAGCGCGGCTGCAGCCGATGCCGGCCATGCCGCTGCCGGAGGATCGGCCGGCACGACCATGGAGCGGCAGCGGCCAGCGGCGTCGATGTCGAGAACCACGATGTGCTGATGGCGCCAGAGCGGTCGCGGCAGGGGGGCGCCGCGATCGACGTCGACCCAGCGCGGCCGATCCGGTGCCGGAACGGCCAGCGGCGCCTGGCGGTGATCGACCCATTCCCGTGACGCCTTTCGCGATTCCCGCAGGCGTCTGGTCACCACCGGCTGGACGAATGGTGTTGCCGTCTCGGCGCCGAACGCGGAACGGGTTTCCGCCGGCCGGGCCGTGTCCTCCCGCAAGGCGCGGATGATCCGGCGGCGCCACCGCCAGACCGTCATCTTGTCGACGGCGAGAGCGGCCGCGAGAGCCCGGCAGGTCCCTGGTCGCGGCGCGTCGAGCATGTCGGCGTGCAAGCGCGCGAACGCTTCGGGGCGGCGCAGCCTGGGCGAGGATCGCGTGCCCGCGCGGGTGGCCCGCGGCGCCGCGATCGCCGGGTCCGGGGACGGCGTGGTGGCTTCGCCAGGCACCGAGCGGGTGCGCCCGCATCGCGGACATCGCCGGCGAGCGCGGCCGGCTTCCGTGCGGCCCCATGGCCGCAGCTCGGCGGCACCGCAGCGGTGGCAAGAGTCCTGTACCGAGCCCTGTTGTCGGCTGTCGGAGGCGCGTGCGCCTGAAGCCCTGGCCGCGCTGGCGGTGCCGCCCCCGCCTGCCCACTGCACTGCAGTTCCGGCTGCAGGGGTACCGGCTGCGATGTCGATCCCGGGCGCGCTGGGCGCACAGTCCCCGCAGGCAGGGCCGGTGGGCGCGACTTCGGCAATGCCCCTGCCGCGATCAGCATTGCCTGGCCCGGTCGCCTGCCTCGGGCTCGGCCGGCTTTCGACGCGTTGCGGCGCGGCGACCCGGGCAGCAGCGTCCAGCCGGTCGAGCGCAGACCGCAGCCGTCGCCGCTGCCCACGCGTCAAGGCGCCGAGCTGCACCGACAACCGGCGAAAAGACGCGTTCTCCACGGCGAGCTCCGCAAGTCGACGATCCCTTGGCAACGACACCAATCTGCCCGCCGTTCCTTGCCAAATCGTTAAGCTGCAACACGTCGATGCAGACATAACGACAGCCGAATCACAGTCGTGCCGCTAGCCCCTCCCGCCGCCGTCCGCCTCCGCAGCCTTGCGCAGCTGCGCGTTGCGATGAATGGTGTAGGTCGCGGAGCCGACGATAAGCAGCGCGCCAAGGGCCGTCGCGACCGAGGGCACCTCACCGTAGAGCCAGTACCCCACCGCGGCCATCATCAGCAGGCGCAGGTAGTTCAGCGGGGCCAGCGACGCGGCCTGGCCCATGCGCATGGCTGTCGTGAACAACCATTGGCCGATCGCCATGATCACGCTCATGTAAAAGACGATGCGCAGGCCTTCGACCGTGGGTGGGGTCCAGAACCAGAAGGCCAACGGCGCGCTCAGCACGATGACCACGAGGCCCTGGTAGAAGAGCACGGTCACCGTCGTGTCGTGCATCGACCCCAGTCGCAGCGAGATGACCGCGAACGCACCGAAGACGGCACCCAAGAGGGCGACCACCATGAAGGGCTCGACTCCGCCGCTGAAGGGCTCGAGCATCACCACCACCCCGAAGAAGCCCACCCCGGTCGCGAGCCAGCGGCGCCAGCCGACGCTCTCGCCCAGGAGCAGCGCCGCGAGCGCGGTGATGAACAGCACCTCGGTCATCTGAATGGCGGTGACGTCGGCGAGCGGCACGAAGACCACGGCGCTCAGCCCGCAGAGCATGGCGCCGACGGCGGTGACGCCGCGCAGGGCGTGCATCCGCAGGCCGGCCGGATGGCGGATCTGCTGCCGATTGATCCAGAAGAACGGCGTCATCAGCAGCATGGTCATGATCTGCCGGATGAACACGATGACGATGATCGCAAGGTGCTCGGCGGCGAGCCGCACCAGCACCGCCATGGCGGTAAAGATCGCGAAGGCGGTGACGATCAGGACGGACGCCAGCAGATCGGGCGGCAGCCGGCGAACGGCGGCTCCGATCTGCTCCAGCTCTGGCAATGGGGGGCGCGGCAAGCTTGGCACCTTCGCGACAGCAGCGACCCGCCGCACCCGGCGGCAGGCCACATGACCGACGATAGACCCGACGCCCGCCCGGGGCCAGCGCGCACTTGCGCCAGTTGGCATCGCCTGCGACCGCCCTTGCGTGGTGGCCCGCCCGACCGACATCCGGGTGGCCCGGCGATGCGGGCTTGCCGCATAGGTTCCGGCGCGATGCGAGCCCAGAGGACACCAGCGGCAGGCCACGCCCTGCATCCTCTTCGTCCGCACCGGCCAATTCTGCCGCTCGCCGACCGCCGAGGCCGTCCTCCTGCGTCGCGCCCGCCGGGACGGGCTCGCGGGCGGCGCCGCCAGTGGCGGCAGCGGCGCCGAGGAAGTGGGCGACCTGCCGGACTCCCGGGGCAGGCTGACCGCGGCCGCGCGCGGCTGCGCGTTCCTCGAGCGCCGGGCCCGGCAGGTCCGCGCCGCTGCCGCCACCGGGTTCGACGGTGGAGCCGCCATGAGCTCGGCCCGCCTTCGCACCCGGCGTGCCCGAGGCCAAGCGGGTGCAACGGCACGGCTGCAGCCATGCACAATCTGGTCGCCCGAGACTGGCCCGGCCGACGCGCTGGACCCCTTGGGACGGCGCGCCGCCAGCCACGAGCGCGCACTGGCTCGGATCGAAGCCGGCGTCGAGGGGCTGGTGCTGCATCTCCCGGCCGCTCGGTGGGCACGCTCCCCGGCCGGACGGTTGTCCGGCGAACCGATCGGCGCCGCGGCTGCACGGCCGACTTGGCAAAGCTCGAGCTCGGCGGACCCCCGGTTGCCGCGGCCGCATCACGCCATGGTCACCGCCATCGCGCCATGGTGAGCGTTCGCGTGCCATCGGTCCCGGCGGACCCGCCGTCACGGCCGCGATGCCGCAACCCGCAAGCGCCTGCTTGATCCCCGGTCGGCAGGCACCCTGCCCGGTCGAGCGCTCTGCCGCCTGCGGCAGAG